>NZ_CAWNIB010000198.1:0-2947 GCF_963874405.1 Vibrio sp. V08_P9A1T1 | reverse complement strand
GGTGTATCTAGAGCTACTATGTATCGCTTGCTTAATAAACATAACTTAATCACTGAAAATACCTATTAACTTGATGATTCTTCAAGTAAAAATGGCCACATTTAATCCATGTGGCCATTTTTTATAATCATATCTTTTGCGAATAAGTTATTCTCTAGCTGAATATGTCACTTATTTGCTGTCATCGGCTTTCATTTTAGGTTAATGCATTGTTTTTTAATTGTTTGAAAATTAAGAGTTGAATAATCACCTCAGTTGCATAGAATTTAACCGTGAGCCGTGCTCACACACTCATTTCACTTTGGATTAACTATTTGCTTGGAGGCGCAACATGAATCATTTCGTTTTTGTTCATACTGTTCGCGTTTCTATCGATCTTACTGCGCCTAAATCGTCTCTTACTACAGACGCCTGTCGTATGTTTGATGATAAAAAAGGCACCGATTTTTAGTTAATCCGTAACCTTGAGATAGGCTGCGGAAAAATGGCAGCTTATCAAAGTGTTAATCCACCTTGTTCGCCCCCATTTTTCCAGCCGTCAACGTTTAGTTTACTACTGGAGAATACTCATGCGTCATTCAATTTATTTACAACTTGCTACTTTACTGGTCCGTGCTGATTTACGCCGTGAAGAGCGTCAATGGCAACGAAATGTTCGCCGTCATGCTTTTGAGCTGCCTTTTAATAGCCAACACTTGCTTAAAGACATTGGCTTAGAAAGTGATGGACGCGCTATTGGCGTTTCAGTCCCTGACTCAATTAAAGCTGAACGTCATATTCGTCATCTTCGCCGTGTGTTAAGCATGCGAATAACAACGTAAAACGAGGGGCTAGTGGCTTCGCTAGCCCCGAAGATATCTACGGACAAGGGTTGGAGTAAGTCGTCCCAATCTCTTGAATTTTAAGAAGCAATTCATTACTGAGTACGACATCTAAACTATCGATATTTGTTTTCAACTGCTCTAGGTTTGTCGCGCCAATGATATTGGATGCGACAAACGGACGTTGATTGACAAACGCCAACGCCATCTGTGCTGGATCAAGGCCATACTGGTTAGCAAGCTCAACATAAGCGTGAGTGGCTTGTACACCTTGCGCCGTAAAATAGCGAGAAAAGCGTTCAAATAGGCTGCACCGAGCACCGTCAGGTCTTGCGCCATTTAAATATTTACCACTCAGGCAACCAAACGCCAGTGGCGAGTAAGCCAGCAGTTGAACACCTTCGAAGTGGCTAATCTCAGATAAGCCAATTTCAAAGCTGCGATTCAGTAAATTATAAGGGTTTTGGATAGAGACAATTCTTGCTAGATCGTGTTTTTCTGCCAATTTTAGCAACGTCATCACACCCCACGGGGTATCATTTGACACACCGATGTAACGCACTTTTCCAGCCTTGACGAGATCATTAAGCGCTTCGAGCGTTTCGATTAAAGTGACTTCTTCTTGCTGATCAGGATAAGGGTAGTTAAGTTGGCCGAACATGTTCGTTTGGCGTTGAGGCCAATGTAATTGATACAAATCGACATAGTCTGTTTTTAAGCGTCTTAAACTATCATCAATCGCTAAATGAATGTTGCGTCTATCGAGTGACATCTTTTCGCGGATGTGAGGCACGTTACGCGGGCCTGCCACTTTAGTCGCTAACACCACTTTTTCACGTTTACCTGATTTTTCTAACCAGTTGCCAATATAGCTTTCGGTCAGACCTTGGGTTTTACCGTTGGGGGGAACTGGGTACATTTCCGCAGTATCGATGAAATTCACACCTTGGTCTAAGGCGTAATCGAGCTGCTCAAAGGCTTGTTGTTGGCTATTTTGTTCACCAAAAGTCATGGTACCTAAGCAGATCTTGCTCACTTCCAGTGTGGAATGAGGCAGTTTGGTGTATTGCATATTCCTTCCTTGATGCTCTCGCTGGTGGAGTGTGTGACGTTTTTACTATAAGCGAAGATGGCAGTGAAACGGAAACGAATTGTGCAGTGAAAGATCAAACGGTTACGTTTTTTCATGAGCAATAACGAGCACTTTTAAATAAAGTGTTGCTCAAGAATGCTCGCGGTAAATTGAGTTCGAAGATAAAAGCCTCGTGGCAGGGTTTTGATAGGTTTGCCATTAGCACCGTAGGCTTCGGTTAATGCTCGCCCGTTTGCCGCTTTTGGCCTGAGCTGTAATACTTCACCGTGCTTAGCGGTGATCTGCTCAACTTTGCCAAGAACGATGAACTCCATCAGTTCTTCCCAATCATTTTTTAGCTGCTGTTCTTGTGCAGGAGAAGGGCTCCATAGCAATGGCGATCCGACATGGCGCTGGGCTAGGGGGATCTCTCGCTCACCCTCTATTGGGATCCACAGTACTCGAGAGAGTTTATTTCGCACGTGGCTTTGCTCCCATGTTAAACCATGAACACCGGTGAGTGGGGCCACACACACAAACGTTGTTTCGAGCGGTTTTCCAGTGTAACTGATTGGAATACTTTTGAGCTCGATACCTAATTGCTCGAAATCTTGCTGAGGTTTGCTGCCTGCTGTTGCACCCAAATGCCACTCTAATAGCTGACCGACCCATCCTTTATCTTTTTTTAAGTCAGGGGGCACGGTCATCTTGGCTTCTTCGGCCAGTTGACTAAAGCTTAAGCCTGCAATGTCTTGGGCTCTAAGCATTAATTCATGTTCAGTTTTAGGTGCAGCTTTCATGATACTTTGAATGATAAAAACGCGATTGTAGCAAATTCTTATACACAATGTGCTGTCGTTTCTTTTGCTTAAAAGATCATCGCAATTCAAGTTATCCACAGGTTGATCGGAAAAATATTCCATTTTTTGTTTGTCTGTATGCATTTACAGGGTTTTGCTTGAGAGAGTGGGCCTCTTAATCAGTAAATCTTATTTCTACTAGAGTGGGGGTGTGGATAACGAGCTAATTGGTGGATCTTTGAGCATGTTGTGAA
>NZ_CAWNIB010000197.1:0-2967 GCF_963874405.1 Vibrio sp. V08_P9A1T1 | reverse complement strand
GTATATGATTGAAAAATAAAAAAATCTTTTCGATTAAACGTCGTTTAACACAGTCGGCTGTATGGTTAAGCGGTGGCTTACTGCTCATTTCTCTTTATTTCAGTTTTTCTACTGCTCAACATGAAGTTGAGGAGGTCTACGATGCGCGCTTAGGTCAATCGGCAAAATTACTGTTGATGGCGACTTCTGTCTCTATAAAAGAAGGAGACAATGCCGATCTTCATCAACAGTTTGATCAGTGGATGCAAAGCATTGAACGTCTTTCGCAAGCCAACAAGGAGATGGCAACGCAGTATGGTCACCCTTATGAGCGGTACATTCTGTTTCAGTTTTATCGAGATGGTCAGTTGATGTATAGCTCTGATAGTCAGCAACCCGCTTTTAGCAGCAATGCCAGCAATAATGGATTTGGCAACGTCACCATTGATGGCCAAACATGGCGTTATTTTCAATTGGCGCAACCTCATCCTGATCGCGGCTCTGAATACATTCTCGTTGCGGAAAAACAGAGTATTCGTGATGAAATGGTCAATGAAATTGCACTGTCGACCGCATTGCCGCAATTGATCCTGATCCCATGCGTTATCTTGGTGCTGGTGATGCTTATTGGCCGAAGTTTCAAACCACTGCAAGAGCTAAAATCGGCGATTGCCATTCGCAGTGTCCACAAGTTGGATCGCATTTACGTTACAGAACAAACCACTGAACTTTCACCATTAGTGGAGACACTCAACCAACTGTTGGCTCAATTAGAATTGGCTTGGCAGCGAGAGAAGCGCTTTACGCGTATGGCCGCTCATGAACTTAAAACACCACTGACGGTATTGAGATTAAATGCCGAAAACGCCATGCTCAGCCAGAATGAGCAGCAACTGAAATATGATCTGGACATGATTCTTAAGGGTATTGAGCGTACTGACCGCCTTATTCATCAGTTGTTGATGTTAGCCAAAGTCGAAAGCACTATGGAATTGTCATCACAAACGGTCGATCTCTCAGTCTCTATTAAGCAAGTTATCGCAGACCTTGCGCCGTTAGCGTTAAAGCACGACCAACAATTGAGCTTTGAAGGGCAGAGTTTGTCGGTTCAAGGCGACGAGCTATTACTCGGCGTGTTGTTTAAAAACTTAATCGATAATGCGATGCGCTATTCTGGCGTACACAGCCACATTGATATTACGTTGCATGGCGATGATCAGTTTATTCAAGTGAATGTGACTGATAGCGGCCCCAGCATCACGAACGAAGCCCGAGAAAAAATATTTGATAACTTTTATCGAGCTAACAGTGAAAAAGGCGATGGGGCAGGGCTTGGAATGTCGATTTGCCGTGATATCGCCGCGCTGCATAATGCCACTGTCGAGTTGCTGCCGAGACACAACGACAGCAACATCTTCAGGGTTTGTTTTCATCTAAGCTAACAGGTCTCTTCTGTTTTTATCCACACTCTTTAGCGGCATGGCGCAAAAATATCTTGCGCTTTCTCGTATGCATTGGTTGATACATCCATAATGCCAAGTAAAGAGTGAAAGAGATTACTTTGAGCATAGGGCTGAGTGGCTGTTTGACGTAAACAGGTTTGATTCACGCCTTTCGTTCGGGCGAATTCGTCAGATAACCAGACTAAAAGCGGTACTTGAGTTTGATAATCGGGTGCTAGGCTGTACGGCATACCATGTAAGAACAGTCCATTTTCTCCCAGCGATTCCCCATGGTCGGAGACATAAATCAATGCGGTGTTGTATTGCGCTTGCAGTGACTTTAGCTTTTCAATCAGCTGCGCCAAAACAAAATCTGTGTAACGAATAGTGTTGTCGTAAGTATTCACTATCTGCTCAACGCTGCAATTTTCAATATCCGCTCTTGGGCAATCAGGTTGATATTTCGCCATGTTTTTAGGATAGCGCTTAAAGTAGGTTGGCCCGTGACTTCCAATAATGTGCATGAAAATCATTCGGTTACCAGTTTGGTTGGCAATTTCTTCATCTAAGTTGTCTAGCATTGTGACGTCATAACAAGTGCTGCCGTCACATCGGCCTTCTCGCGCAGTTTTATCCAGCTCTTTCTGCGGAATATTTTTCGCGACGCCTTTATCGCCTCCATCATTCTCTTTCCATAAGAGGTCGACGCCTGCGCGCTGCAAGATATCGAGGACGTTGTCTTGGTTATCCGCTTTGGTACGATCAAAATTATGACGATCCATATTGGAAAATAAACAAGGTACAGAGACCGCTGTCGCAGTACCACAAGAGGCGACATCACTGAAAAATATAGGCTGATAAGGCACGGTATAAGCATTGGTATCACGTGTGTAGCCGTAGTATTGGTAATTTTGTGCGCGAGCCGTTTCTCCTAGCACAAATAAGACTAAGGTTGGTTTTTCTGCATCACGGCTATGGGTAATTTTCGGTTGCTGCTGCGCATCAGCGCCGATAATTTGATACACCACGGGCTCGGTAAAATAACGATCTTTCACAAGACCATAAGCGCTATAGACAAAGTGAGTGGGGATGATCATTTTCTTGAGGTAACTATTGTTGCGCCCAACCGACGAATAGTTCTGATAATACAGCGCCGCAATAATGATGATGCCGAGTAAAGAGAGCAATATTGATAGCGCTTTATAGCCTAAAAAGCGGGAAATGGATTTTTCTACTTTAAGTGGCGAAAGCAGTAATAGAACGGCAGGGAGGATGCCCAACGCTGAGATCCAGACAATGGAATAGAGACTGACATAAGAGCCTGCCTCACTGCTATTGGTTTCAACGACATTGATCAACATGTCTCGGTCGACAATCGTGCCGTAATTGTAACTCGCATAACTCACCACAGCAGAAAGGATGAGTAAGACCGCAAAAAAAGGTTTTAGAAAATAAGGCCACGAAAACAGTTGGAAAATAACGTTCAGCGCCAAAAAGAAAAAAATCGGTATTGAGAACGCAAACCCCCAATTGAACTGCTCAGCAG
>NZ_CAWNIB010000196.1:0-2982 GCF_963874405.1 Vibrio sp. V08_P9A1T1 | reverse complement strand
AAAATCTTATAAGAAATGGCGTCGTCAATCCCCGGGCCTGTATCTCTGAAGATTAAAATATTTTCATAAGTACCGATTTGAGTTGTGATCTCAATTTGGCTATTTGGGTAGGAATCAAAATAATAAATTGCGTTACGAATCAAGTTGAAAATAACAAAGTTGAATAAGGTTTCATTAAGTTTTGCTACGAAGTCATCTTGTTGTGGTAAGTGAATTCGCTCAATTACTTTCTCGTTCTCAAAGCCATATTGACTGACCGCCTGATCAACGGCTTTGTGGATCGACGTCATCGTAATCGGTTCGTGTTCAGGTGAACTATCGCTGACCTCGCGCAAGATAATATCAATCAACTGCCGCCCACGTTGAATAGCCGCTTGGCCGTTCTCAATATCCTGTTTAATTTGTTGTGCGGGCGCTTGACTATCAATATGTTGCTTTAAAATTTCAAAATGTAATTGTACTTGAGCGAGCGGGTTACGCATTTCATGCGCAATTGAATTCGCTAATGCGCGACTTTGGCAGACACGTCTATCCGCTTCAATAATACTTTGTATTCGGGTTAGCAAGGTTTGAAGTGCAGCGATTTCTTCATTAGAAAACATCTGATTATTGATTTTGTGTGGTGAGATTAATAAATGTGTGACCAATTTGCTGTGGCCAAACAGTGGCATAACCAACGCAGTATTGTTTGAGCTCATTTTGTCATAAAGGGCTTTGATCGAGTTTTTTGCCGCGGTTTTGTTGTCTAATTTTTCAAACAATTCATCAAACACTAGTGCGGTTTGTTTGGATGAAAGGTAACGTTCGTAGACGGTTTCGTTATAGTTACTATTAACGAACTGCAGCTTATCATCGGCGATGTATAATAACTGGCCTAAACGGCGCATCGCATCATCAATTGACCGCTTGAAATCGTCTTCCAAAGCGAGAATTTGCTCTACAGGAGTCTGCTGATTGCCGTAAATGAGTAAAGAGGCGTAACGACTCAAGCGTTTGTAGAGTGGATTCCAAGCAATACCAATAAGCGCACAGAGTGGTATTGCAATCAGCCATTGGGTGCTGTCGGTGAGAGGGATGAAGATTGCGCCGAGCGGTATGAATAAAACCCCACATACTAACGCAGTATTGAGACACAGGTAAGCAAGGTATTTCACACTGTAGAAGCGTGAAGTGATAAGAGCATAGCCAACAAACATCATTTCGCTGATGGAGAGTGCCGGAGGTAGCCAAGTGAGTGAAAAATCTTGAAAGAAAAAGGTAATTCCGACTTGGAGTATGAGCGTTGAAAGCATGTATACCAGGATACCTGCAATCATATAGTTGGTTTTGGCCAGTGTTAACTTACTGCTATTGGCTCGCATTGAGATCAAGTTGAACAGTGTCATTATCATGGCGCAAAGTAGAGCACTAAAAAAGTATGGTGTGTGTGGCCCAAACTCAATGACAAATTTGCTCGGCCCAGCGATATCAACATGTCGGACTGTAAGGTTAGGCTGTAAATTAATGACCAAGAAATACATAACTATGGCAATGAAAAACAGTTGTTGCCAAAGGTATATTCTGCCTCCTCTTTGCTCGGCAGATAGCTGACATGAAAAATAGTAAGCAAAAGCAAACGCAAAGGATGATACGACGTTGGCAAATTTGGCCATAAATATAGCTCTATCTGCGCCAAACTCGGCTAGCCAATCAGTATGGAAATACGCATTACTCCCTATCCATGCAATGATAAAAAGAGAATAAGCAATATAGGCGACATGGCGTGTACCCCAGATCATTTCATTTTTTTGCTTAAGACGATAGCAATAGTAAGTTAACCAAACGAGCACCATGGCTACTGCTGCGATAAGCGTTATCGCTTTAGGATAGAGAATTGGCTCTAAGCTGAAATCAAGCATACTCTTCCCTTTTGATTAAATCGTATTTTCTGCTTTGAGAAACCGCATGTTTATAGTCACGAAAATCGGCATCACTGAAGACGCGGTCCATTGATTCGAAATTCCAGAAACCACGATAAGTTTTTACTCCGTCGTTATTCAGATCGCAATTTCCACAATGGAAATACGCTTTCGGGTCAACAGCTTGATAAAAATTGAGCATGAAAGATTGAGCAGTAGCGAATAAACCAAGTTTGTATCCTAGCTGATGCATTACTTGCATGAATTTTTTTTGAGCAAGGTAGAGGAAGTAGAGCTTTTGCTGAGCGTTGCCACTGACGGTGAAACGCAGCACTTCACAGACTGCTCGCGTATCAACCAATTGTCGCCGAAATTGATGATCGAATTCTGGGAGAGAGTCGCACTTTAGCAGTGCTGGTTTGAAAAGCTGTAATTCCATCAAGGCATCGTGGCCATGATCGGGTAAGCAGAACTGCCACTGTTCGTTACTGAATTGCTGTGCGTAACTAAGCCAAGTCTGATTTACTGACCAATTTTGTACCAACATTGAAGCGACCAGTGTGGGAGATGCTTCGTTATTAGGATGCTTGAGTAAAACAAAGTGCTTCCCTTTTTGTGATAAGGACAATAAAGGCAGCATCTCGTACCACTTTTCGCCTTTAATAAATAGCTCAAGATTGCTCAAGGTGATCGCATCTTTGATGGGCATTTTTTGCGGGTGACTGGGCGTTGTGACCCAAAGTTCAGAATCCTCTATCTGGTCGATCAAAAAACCACGGTAGGCACAGTCTTTAAGTGGCAGTTCGATACGAGGAGGAGCATCCGCTTCGATAGGGAATAGTGTTTTTATAGCCGCAATTTCGCATTCACACCAGAAATCTAGCCAATGCGAATAACACTCGCTGACGGCTTGCTCAAGATGTGCTATCTCTTCACCGAATGTATTCGGATAGCGCCGGATGAGCTCTCGGTAGTCCATCAATTCAAACAGTATTGAGAAGCTTTTATTGTGATGTTCAGGAAATAGGTTGAGTAATTGGTTTTTGCGGTGCTCTGTAAGGGCGCGGAAAAGATCAGCTCGTTG
>NZ_CAWNIB010000195.1:0-3003 GCF_963874405.1 Vibrio sp. V08_P9A1T1 | reverse complement strand
TCAATTACGTTTTCGTGGGCTCGGAGATGTGAATAAGAGTCGGGGCTTGAATTGTGCTTGTGGTGTTGGTCGTCTGTCATGATATCCACCACCGCCGTAAGAGGTCACAGTGCTCAATATTACCGATATAAAAGTAGAACAACGCATACCCGCTTGGTTGCGCCTTGGTTTTCGTCCCTTTTTCCTACTTGGTAGCGTATATGCCGTTTTAGCGGTGACGTTATGGGTCTGGATGTTTCAAACAGGTCAACCATCGGCATTACAAGTTCCTGCGCTGTGGTGGCATGTACATGAAATGCTGTTTGGTTTTGCTATGGCAATTGTGGTCGGTTTTCTATTGACTGCCGTACAGAACTGGACTGGCATTAATGGCACGAAACATTATCGCTTAGCCGTGTTAGTCGCCTTGTGGCTAGCGCCTCGAATCTTATTGTGGACGCCGACACCTTTGTGGGTCATCTCTTCTGTCGAAGCGCTTTTTTTGGCCGCTTCAGCCTATGAAATTGGCTGCCGAGTAGTGCAAGCGAAAGGCTGGAAAAATCTCTTTTTTGTGCCGCTGTTTATTTTAGCGATCGGCGCGAACTTTGCGAGTTATGCCACCATTAAAGGAATGCCGCCCTTTAGCTCAGCGGCGGTATGGCAGGCTATGTTGTGGTGGTTCACATTGTTGCTATCAGTCATGGGAGCACGCGTGATCCCTTTCTTCAGCGCAAGGCGTTTTAACTTTGAAAAAGCACAGCCATGGGTATGGCTCGATTGGTTAGCCAATGCACCCATTGCGGCCTTGTTTATTTTGAGTTTCTTCCCACTGACGATGGTGCAGATTGGTCAGCCTATCATGTTACTGGCTGGGTTAGCGCAGTGGGTACGTTGGATGCGTTGGAAACCATGGCTAACATTGAGTGAGCCTCTGGTTTGGTCGCTGCACGCTGCGTATGCCTGCATTCCTTTGAGCTTATTACTGCGCGGGTTAATTGATGATGTATATGTCACTCATAACCTGATCCATCTCTTTGCTATTGGAGCCATCTCAGGCTTGATTTTGTCGATGATTGCACGCGTGACCATGGGGCATACTGGCAGGGCGATTTATCAAGGGCCTAAAATGAGTATTGCGTTTGCGGCTTTGATGATGTCGGCATTGGTACGCAGCCTCGGTGTGGCGTTTTTTCCAGCACAACTATTTTTGATGGTGAATATCAGTGCCGCACTCTGGATATTGGCTTTTACTCTGTTTGTGTGGAAATTCGGCACGATGTTACTTACGCCGAGAGTCGATGGCCACCCGGGATAACGGTTTGGCTCGTAACGTGGAAGTAGCAAAATAAAAAAGTAGAAAGTAGCCTAGCAGTAGAAAGCGCGCAAAAGAAAAAGGCTTGGCACATCGCCAAGCCTTTTTATCAGAAAAACAGGATCAGTTATGGCTGTGCAGCATGCTGTTCAGTTCAACGGCTGATTTATTGGCTAAACACTCAATTTGACCTGTGATCGAGTTGCGACGGAAAAGTAGATCCGATACACCAGCTAAATCACGTGCTTTGACGATTTCCACTTCTTGGCCTTGGTTATCGAGCATACGCACTTTAGTGCCAGCAGTTACATACAAACCTGATTCTATCGTGCAGCGATCGCCGAGTGGGAAACCTAAGCCTGCATTTGCGCCAAGCAGTGAGTTTTCACCGATAGAGACCACGACCTTACCGCCGCCAGAAAGCGTACCCATAATAGAAGCGCCACCGCCGATGTCCGATCCATTACCAACAACTACACCAGCAGAAATACGCCCTTCAACCATGCTCACGCCTGTTGTACCAGCGTTGAAGTTGATAAAACCTTCATGCATCACAGTGGTACCTTCGCCCACGTGCGCGCCAAGGCGAACGCGCGAGGTATCCGCAATACGGATGCCTGCTGGGACAATGTAATCAACCATTTTCGGGAATTTATCGACACAATCTACCGTTAAAGCTCGGCCTGCAAGGCGAGCTTCAATTTGACGATCTGCTAGTTCAGGTAGATCGATAGGACCTTCATTGGTCCATGCGATGTTGTGCAGCAGGCCAAAAATACCATCAAGCACAGTACCGTGTGGTTTCACTAAACGGTGTGAAATCAGTTGTAGCTTCAAAAAGCCTTCAGCGACTGATTGAGGCTGTTCGTCGGAAGCTAAAATAACCAGCACCAGTGATTGTGAGGCGTTAGCGGCTTTATCGGCAAAACTGGCATTGTTAGCCTGATCATGTTGAGCAAATATCGCGGCGAGTTGGGCGCTTTGTTCGGTTGAGATGTCGATATACTGGTTGCCTTCGCCATAACCAGAGACTTGAGCAAGCTCGTTCACTAGTGCGTCACTTGGGTTGAGAATTGGCGCTGGAAAAAACGCTTCAATAATTTTTCCATCACGGTTTTTGGTTGCCGTGCCAAAGGCAAGTGCAAAGTAAGCCATTTTGATATCTCCATGTTGTCACTATTGATGCGCTCGCCAGCGTAGGTTGAGCATCATTGCGGCGCACTCGATTTATCAAGCATCATAAAGAGTGAGGCAGGGGTAGGAAAGGGCAAAAGGGGAGAAAGTCCGTAAAACGATACCTTTTGTCTTTTTAGCGATGTATTTCTTTAGACAGAAATACAAAACCGCTGACGAAGCAGCGGTCTTTTCACGTTCTATCATCTTAAGTTAAGCGTTTAATCGCCTTAAGCTGCATCTTCTTCTGGTGCTTCGTCTTTTACCGCTTTGGCTTTTTTAGGCTTAGCCGGTGCAGGCTTGCGCTTTGCGCCAAGTGCGTAAAGCACTTCTTCTTTGTTTTGCGCTAAGAACATCGCCAAAGCTTCTTGCTTGGCTTCATCTTCTAGCAACTCACTTTTCCCTAACAGTTCGAAAAGCTCATCTGCCATATCGAGCATTTTGTCATAAGCGTCAGCGTCTGCTTTAGAGGTAAAAGTCATCTTTTCTTCTCCGTTGCGTTCCACCACGTACTTGACGATTACAGCCATGGTTAATCC
>NZ_CAWNIB010000194.1:0-3029 GCF_963874405.1 Vibrio sp. V08_P9A1T1 | reverse complement strand
TCGGCTGTGATTACTGCGATTCAAGTGACCCCTTCTCCTGTCAGTGTGGCGAAAGGTCAGACTGAACAGTTAACGGCCATTGCGACGTACAGTGATACGACTTCCTCTGACATCTCTAGCTTAGTGACGTGGACACCAGCCGATACCAATACAATAACGGTGACCTCAACAGGTTTGATCACTGGTGTTGAAGTGGGCTCTACAACCGTAACAGCCACCAAGAATGGTATCAGTAACTCGGTGAATGTCACTGTCTCTTCGGCTGTGATTACTGCGATTCAAGTGACGCCTACTACGGTCAATGTGGCGAAAGATCTAAACGGACAGTTAACCGCCACGGCGACGTACAGTGATGGCACTTCATCTTCTGTCACCAAGTCAGTGACGTGGATGTCAGTCGATACCAATACCGCTACGGTGACGTTGGATGGTTTGCTTACTGGTGTCGAAGTGGGCTCTACAACGGTAACCGCCATCGAGGATGGCATTGCCAGTAACCAAGTGAATGTGAATGTGTGTGCTGACTTAGCTGGTGTATGTATTGATATCTTCGATATAGGTAGCGGGACATTATTTACCAACTCACCATCAGTGGCTTACTTAAATAGTATTGGTGGAAGTACAATAGCAAATGATGTCACTACTGAAAGCGGAATTGATGGTCCAATAGGTGATTTCTACCGATTCAAATGGGATAATGCAAACGCACTGTGTGAGATCTACAATGCTCAGAATCTCGGAGGGCGAACTAACTGGCGCTTAGCAGAAAGTGATGAGTTGCTTAACGAACTGTACGTTGGATTCGGTAACATGTTTAAAGCGCGCGGTTGGCCGACCGACTATTGGTACTGGTCGAAGACAGCTGATCTTTCTAATCCTGTTAACTATGACACGCTGCTCCTTAGCGATGGTATTCCCGTCTCCGCCTCTCCAGCCGCCATTCTCTACGTATCCTGCGTCTCAAATCCTTAGCATTTAGGGTTTAACGTTTTAATTTTTATGCGCCAGAGTAATGACTGGCGCTTTTTTTACCCGAAGAGTTTGTCAATAAAGCGGCTCAACCTTTTCAAGGGTTAGGCGCGTGATGGGTGAGGTATTCGTATGCTTCTTTGGTGCCCATGTAGCGGCTTAAGCTGCGCACCGGAACGTTGCGTAAATCGACCACAATCAAGCCATCTAACGAATCATTAAAATCAGGGTCTACGTTAAAACTGACTAACTTGCCATTTAAACCGAGGTATTGACGCAGTAGCACTGGTACGCTTTTCCCTTCATCCAACCGGGCAATCACTTTTGAAAGCAGCTGTAAATCAGCCAATGCACTCAGCAAACTGGCATTCCAAGGGGCTTGTTGCTTGGGGAGTGGGTTACTTGCCTCTACCAAATGGGCGTGTTGGTTATTGTAGTAGTGCTGCGTCATTGTGTCGGCTAATAAACGGCGCGCACTTTCACTGTAATCATTGCTGATACTTACGGGTCCAAATAGGTGCGTATAGTGCGGGTTTCGGTGCACATAGGTTGCGATTCCCTTCCAAAGCAGCAATAGCGGAGCCATACTTTTTTGATACTCGATGTCGACGACGGAACGCCCCATTTCAATTGCATTACCTATGGTATTGAGAAAGCGGTGGTCATACTGAAACAGCGTTCGTGAGTACAAACCTGCAATACCGCTTATCGGCACAATACGGTCGACTAAGCCTAAACGGTAAGCTCCGACCAATTTCTGCGCTTCGCGATCCCAAATGAATAGATGCAGGTAGTTGCGATCGTATTGATCGATATCGAGCTCGGTGCCAGTGCCTTCACCTACCAGCCTGAAATTGTGCTCTCGCACTCGTCCTATTTCGTGCAGTAACGAGGGGATGTTTTCTGCGCTGGTACAATACACATCGAATTCGTTATGCCTTAATAGATGATCAGAAAAAGAAAGCTGCTCAATATCGTGTAACAAAGCGCTTAGGGGGAGCCGCTGTGCAATGGATTGTAACGGCTCATCATTGGTTTTATTGCGCTTGGTTGGGTTGATGTGGCTTAAAAGGTAGGTGTTGAGCCTTAAATAGCTGACCAGCGTCTCATCACACAGATGTTGGATTTCTTTATGATTGATCGCATCGCCAATGGCGATTTCGATACGCTGATGCTTTTTATTGAGCAGTTCACGGCCCAACATTAACGTTCTTAGTAGCGGGTGGATTTTTCCAGCCATGTAAAAGCGTTTCGAATTTTGCCCGTTGATGAACACTGGTAACGCCGTCGCTTGATGCTTTTGTATCAGTCGGCTGACTGAACGGCTCCACTGTTTGTCTTCCAGTTTCTGCGTTTTACTATCAACCAGTTGTGACACTTCGCCCGCAGGAAACATCAATAGCAGCCCTCCTTGAGCAAGGTGTTTATTGGCGGCTCTCAAGGCTTGCATATTCGCTTTTTGCGCGGCTTTGTCTTCAAAAACATCCACACCAATGAACAGCGAATCTAACTCTGGTACGGTTTTTAAATAGTGATTGGCTAATATCTGCACGTCTGAGCGAATTGAAAGCAGCATCTCAGCCAGAATAACGCCTTCCACACAACCAAGTGGGTGATTTGCAACAACGACTGTCGCGCCTTGAGTGGGAACTTGAGCTAATGATCCTTTCACCACTTGGTAGTCAATACCCAATACCTCTAACGTAAAACGCAAAAATGTTGCGGTATCGCAATGGGGTGGGCGTTGTGCATAAAACTTATCTAAACGAGTTAGGCCTGTCGCCCACTCAGTGAAGTGTTCGCCTAGTCCAAACGGCGTTTTTCTCGGTAATCTAAAAGGGCTTATCGTGAGCATAGCAACCTCGCATTTTATGCTTTGTGCTTATGCTAGAGAGGGAAGATGACAATCTGGCTGCGATTAAATGAGTAATTGATGGCTCTTTTTTTACAGTTTAATGAAATCCGTCTCAAACTGGAGATAAATTAGAATCTTGGATGCAACAATGATTTTTTAGTAAAACTAAATAATTTATTGCTCACAAAATGAAGCAAATTTGTGT
>NZ_CAWNIB010000193.1:0-3068 GCF_963874405.1 Vibrio sp. V08_P9A1T1 | reverse complement strand
TTGGCTAGGTGACCCCTAAGGGTCATATTGAATAGAGCACATATCGTGCCAATTAATTTTATGCAAAAAGGGCTATTAACTAACGAATTAGTGCCTTTTTGTTATTTTATTTTGCAAAATGCGAACCTTAATGCAATAGTTAAGGCAAAGTGCAAAATAATAATGGCTAGAATATGCAACCTGACTTTTCTCTACAAAAGGCTAAATATCTTTTGATGGTGGAAGATACGGCTTCCGTTGCGGCGCTGTATCGTTCATACCTCACCCCCCTTGAAATCGATATCAATATTGTTGGTACAGGTCGTGATGCGATAGAGAGTTTAGCTCACCGAGAGCCGGACCTCATATTGCTGGATCTTCGATTACCCGATATGACGGGCATGGACGTTTTACATGCTGTGAAAAGTCACTACCCCAATGTGCCAGTGATATTCATGACCGCTCATGGTTCGATCGATACCGCAGTGGAAGCGATGCGTCACGGTGCCCAAGATTTCTTGATCAAACCTTGTGAAGCAGACCGCTTGCGCGTCACGGTTAACAACGCCATACGTAAAGCTAGCAAACTAAAAAATGAGGCTGGTAACCCGGGTAATCAGAACTACCAAGGTTTTATCGGCAGCAGTCAAACCATGCAATCAGTCTATCGAACCATTGACTCAGCGGCCTCCAGTAAAGCCAGTATTTTTATTACTGGCGAAAGTGGTACGGGTAAAGAGGTGTGCGCAGAAGCGATTCATGCGGCCAGTAAACGTGGCGATAAACCCTTCATTGCGATTAACTGCGCCGCCATTCCTAAAGACTTAATAGAGAGTGAACTCTTTGGCCACGTGAAAGGCGCATTTACTGGCGCAGCGACCGATCGCCAAGGCGCAGCCGAGTTGGCTGATGGCGGCACACTGTTTTTGGATGAACTGTGTGAAATGGATTTGGATTTGCAGACCAAGCTGTTGCGCTTTATCCAAACGGGCACATTCCAGAAAGTGGGCTCATCGAAGATGAAAAGTGTCGATGTTCGTTTTGTCTGCGCTACCAACCGCGATCCATGGAAAGAGGTACAAGAGGGTCGTTTTCGTGAAGATTTGTACTATCGTCTTTATGTGATCCCATTGCATTTACCACCGCTACGCGAGCGAGGCGATGACGTTATTGAAATTGCTTACTCTTTGCTCGGCTTTATGTCTAAAGAAGAAGGCAAAGGTTTTGTCCGCTTAGCGCCAGAGGTTGTGGAGCGTTTTACGCGCTATGAATGGCCGGGTAATGTGCGTCAACTGCAAAACGTGTTGCGGAATGTGGTGGTATTGAACCACGGCAACGAGATCGAACTGAGCATGTTACCGCCACCGCTAAATCAAGTCGTGGATAACAAGATCCGATTAGCAAACCTAACGACGGAAACGCGCAAGGAAAATATAACCGTGCACGATATTTTTCCTTTATGGATGACGGAAAAGCAAGCCATCGAACAAGCGATAGAAGCGTGTGATGGTAATATTCCTAAAGCAGCCAGTTATTTAGACGTTAGCCCTTCAACGATCTACCGCAAGCTTCAAGCGTGGAACAGTAGAGAGAACTCATAGAGATATGGAACTGATCAATAAAAACAAAATTGCGCATTTGGCCCAAGAAATTGGAGAAGAGAATGTGCCAATATTGCTCGATATTTTTCTCAGCGAGCTGAGCGCCTATACACAGAAGCTAGCTGATCAAAATCTGCCGGATAAAATCGAATATTTAAAAGACATCAGCCATGCTCTAAAAAGCAGTGCCGCCAGCTTTGGTGCGGATAAACTGTGCGCTAAAGCGGTGGATATCGATAGCAAAGGAAAGGCAAACTGCATTTTTGATGAGGCTGAAGAAGTGGCGGCGATGCGCGCTCTTATCGAAGAGACGCATCGTTGCTACTGCCACTTGATGGATTAGCTTGTGAGTTGATTCTCAATGGCTTTTTGAAGTTTAACTCGGTCGTGCCGCCAGTCACGATTGGATGATGCTAGCTCTGTAGTGACACAATGCCAGTGTTCAGCCAGCTCCGGATGTGGTGTATCGCCGATCACCACATCGATTTTTCGCGCGTGGCAGGCGCGCTCACACCATTCCAATTTCTGCCGTAGCGACATGCGACCAGCAGGTCCTTGCTCGGGAGACAAGTTCTCAACAAAAATCAGCTTTGCTTTTACGTTTTGCTCAATGGCATTGCCAATTTCGGGCAGCAGTAGTGGTGGCATCACACTGGTGAGAAAGCTTCCCGGGCCAAGGATGATGCAGTCTGCTGCACTGATGGCGAGTATGGCTTCTTTGGTTGCTGGCACTTCAGGTGATAAATCTAAGCGCCTTAAATCTTCCGTCATCTCGTCCACGTTCGTTTCACCCGTGACCCAGTGACCATCCATAGAAAGTGCACTAAGATCAGAAGGATGCTCTGACATAGGTAAAATATTAACATCGACTTTGAGCATGTTGCGGATCAAGTTGATCGCGTCTAAAGGGCGCACAGATAGGTTATCTAATGCAGTCAGCATCAAATTACCGAGATTATGGCCATTGAGTTCTCCCGCACCTTTAAAGCGATATTCAAACATCATCGAACTGATGGAAGGCTCAGTGATCAACTGGTTGATACAGTTACGTGTATCGCCCCATGCAATGCCACCTTGGCAGTGGCGAATGCGCCCAGTGGAACCGCCGTTATCTGTGGTGGTTACAATCCCTGTCGCATTGGAGCCAAAATCTTTTAACGCCGCTAGCATGCGTCCAAGCCCATGTCCTCCGCCAATGGCGACGACTTTCTTTGAAGTGTATAGAGTCATCTGTTCTTCTTATTTTTTAATAATTAACTACAATTTAAATCAGCTTGTTCACAACCCATACTCATTAGGAGGTAAATTGGGTAATGGACTCTTTTTTTTTACGATAAGGGTAGAATCACTTACTAATATTAAGTATTTTACTTATCAGCTGCTGTAGAGATAGTTAATTATACTACCTCAACGGCTGCCATAGCTCCGAGCTTAACTGGCTAAGTCTCATTTTTGTGAGATAGGGTGGTTAAGCCAGTGGTCTAATAC
>NZ_CAWNIB010000192.1:0-3079 GCF_963874405.1 Vibrio sp. V08_P9A1T1 | reverse complement strand
GATATGGATTGTTTCTACGCTGCGGTAGAAATGCGTGATAACCCCGAATATAGGCATCGCCCTCTAGCCGTTGGTGGTCATGAAAAGCAGCGTGGTGTGTTAAGTACTTGCAATTATGAAGCGAGGAAATTTGGCGTTCGTTCCGCAATGCCGACTGCTCAAGCCTTAAAATTATGTCCCAATCTGCTGGTCGTTCCGGGGCGGATGTCGGTATACAAAGCTATCTCCATTCAAATCCGACAGATATTCGAACGTTATACTTCCATTATTGAGCCGTTATCATTAGATGAAGCATTTCTTGATGTGAGTGATTCACCGTTATGTCAAGGAAGCGCAACATTGATAGCTCAAGCCATTCGCCATGATATTCACAACGAACTTCAACTGACCGCCTCTGCAGGTGTAGCGCCTGTAAAATTTTTGGCTAAAGTGGCCTCTGATATGAATAAGCCTAACGGCCAATTTGTAATACCACCCGATAAAGTACAGCAGGTGGTCGATTCATTGCCGCTAGAGAAAATACCCGGTGTCGGTAAGGTTAGTCTGGAAAAGTTACACCAAGCGGGTTTTTATAAGTGTGAAGATATTAAGCTAACAGACTATCGAGAGCTACTTCGTAACTTTGGCAGATTAGGCGCTTCACTATGGAAGAAAAGTCATGGAATTGATAATCGCGAAGTCGTGACAGAGAGGGAGCGCAAATCATTAGGTGTCGAAAGAACATTTAGTCAAAATATCTCAAGTTATGAAGAGTGCTGGCAGGTGATTGAACATCATCTCTATCCAGAGATAAAAGCGAGGTTAGACAGAGCGAGTGTTGATGGTTCGATTGTCAAACAAGGGATCAAAGTCAAGTTTGCCGATTTTCAACTTACGACGATTGAGCATCTTCATCCACAGTTAGAGCTCAATGATTTTCGAACCCTTTTGGAGAATATTTTGTTGCGGCAAAACGGGCGAGAAATTCGCTTACTTGGTTTACAGGTGATGTTAAAGCCAGAAATGCTCAATAAGCAGCTCAGTTTTTTTTAAATTAGTGAAACAAACTAACATTTATGTCATTAAATTGACGGTTTTTAGGTTGAAATCATTTATATTGCTAGCGAGAAATACTAACTCATCAAATATCCACACCTGATATGGTTAGTCATAAAACGATCGATGAGAGAAAACAATGAAAAAAGTAGTGTTAGTCACTTTAATGTTGTTGAGCTCCCCTTTGTGGGCAGCGCAGTGCCGAGTTGATGTGAACCATGAAGTTCACCTTGATGGTGATAAGGTTGAAATTCTTAAAACGAGCACCGACACTGTTTTGATAGATAAACAGAATAATCTCTATATCCGTGGTGAAAAGATGGAACTCGACAGTGAGCAGAAAACGGCCCTTGAGCAGTATAGAGAAAGCATGAATGCTTCATTGCCTAAAGTAAAACAGATGGCGAGTGATGGCTTAGCGTTGGCGAATGATATTTTGGATGATGTTGCGAAAAGTATTGAATCTCCCAACGCCTTCGATAGCGCCAAGCAATCCATAGCCGCTTTTTTTGCCAATATTGAATCTCGTTATTACAAAGATGGTGAGCTGGTTCTCCCTGCGCAGACTTTTGAATCAATGACGCAAACTTGGGCCGATGATTTTGAAAAAGCGAAAGCTTTATTTAACAAAGAGTTTATATCCGGTGCCTTCGATGCCCTTTCACTGAAAATGAGAGAAGAGGGTGGCTTAAACATCACAAAATTGACCGATACAATGGCGGACTTAAAAGTTAAGTTAGCCGAGCGAATTCAAGAAAACGCCGCCACAATTCAAAAAGAGAGTCGTGATTTTTGTGAGTCTCTTAATGATATGGTTGAGCAGGAACAACAACTGCACCAAAAAATACCAGTATTAAAAGATTATCAAGTCTTTACCATCTAAACTTAAAGAGCACATTCAGTGCTCTTTATTTGTCTCTATGATGTTAGGTTAATTTACTGGTATGGATGTTGTTTAATAATTTTAGTTTGAGATGGTTAACAGCATTAGTTTCAATAGCCTTCGTTGTGCTGTTTATTTTGTGTTATCTGCTATTTAAGTTTATGTGGTCTTATGATCGCGCCGTTGAAGATGCTCTTTCCTTGCAACGAGGTGAGGTTAACCGAGTTCGAACTGTTCTTAATATGCAAAAAACGGACATGGGGGCATCATTGGCTGATTATGCCGCATGGAATGAAATGGCCGATTTTATTGCTAAGCCTAATGATGATTTTATTCGCGACAGTATTGGTACTCACACCTTTGAATCCAAGTCATTAGACGGTATTTTTATTTTTAATCCAGATGTGCAATTAGTTTGGGGCCAGCGCTACGACTATGAGACTGGCCATGAAGCCAGTTATGATGCGATTCGATATAATTTTGGTGATATTTTAGCGGACGCGATGAAAGCACCAAAAGATTTCATCAAACCGAATCTCAGTTTTATCGTGATAGACGACAAACCTTTTATCGTTGCAACCTCTCGGGTTTGTAATAGTGACGCAAAGGAGTGCGACAAAGGTTATTTACTTTTTTTAAAAAGGATCAGTGGACAGTTTATCAATGAGCTTGTGATTGCAACTGGGGTAAATGTGGAAGTGATGCTGATCAAAAGTCTTAATGATCAAACCGTTGCCGCGCCACATGAAGATAATATCTCTTACCTTGAAATGCTTGATTATCGCAATCGTCTTACTGTGTTGATTAAAGTAAGTCATACCGTTAAAGTCCCACCGTTTATTCAATGGCAGGAGCTGTCTGGGCTTGCTTCATTCTCTATCCTAATGTTTTTCTTGAACTTAGTTGTAGCGAATAAAGTAGTCAAGCCAATCAATGATGCCAATCAAGTACTGGATCAATTTAAAGCATCGGGTGGAAAGATGCCTAGTGAGCGATCCTTCATATCGAAGGAAATGAAAGAGTTTTCGCGTACGATGAACCAAATAGTATGGGAGCTGGAAACCAGTCGGCGTGAACTAAAATGGCAATCAGAGCACGATCCACTCACACGTATTGCGAACCGCCGTCGTTTAGAAAAGGTCTTTAAAAGCTATATTGTTG
>NZ_CAWNIB010000191.1:0-3105 GCF_963874405.1 Vibrio sp. V08_P9A1T1 | reverse complement strand
CAACAAGAGGCGTCCCAAAAATGTTAGATAAAAAAGATGCAATGAGCGCTATTGCTAGTTACCGCATGGAAAGCACATTACGTGGTGTAGATTTAAACCTGCTGACGGTTTTTGATGCAGTAATGCAAGAGCAAAATATTACCCGTGCTGCTCATAATTTGGGTATGTCTCAGCCAGCAGTCAGCAATGCTGTAGCGCGTTTGAAGGTAATGTTTAATGATGAACTGTTTATGCGACAAGGGCGAGGTATTCAACCTACTCAACGTGCACGTCAATTGTTCGGTCCGATGCGTCAAGCACTGCAATTAATCCGTAATGAACTGCCAAGTTCGGTGTTTTCTCCTGAAACATCAACCCGCTTATTTAAATTAGCGATTTGCAGTCCTTGTGATATGCGTTTCGCGCCGAAAATTATGTCATCAGTTCATGAACAAGCGCCTTTGGTCCAACTTCATCTTGATGCGGAATTTAACCGTTTGTTAGCCGAGCGTATGCGTTACCAAGAGATCGATTTTGTGATTGATTACGCGCGTTTTGATGAACAAGGGTTCTCCAGTACGGAAATTTTCCAAGATGAATTAGTGGTGGTGGCATCTAAGTCTCATCCTCGCATCAATGGCTCTGTTAACGTTGAGAGCCTAACAGCTGAAAAGCATGCGAAGTTATCTCGCATCCATGGGCAACGTAGCTTTTCTGAGCAAGCATATCGCGAATTAGACTGTGTTCCTTATTATGAAGGGACCAGTTTGAGCAATGTGCTTTATGTGGTCGGACAATCTGAGTTGGTGACGATTGCACCTCGTTGGATGGTTGAGAATGCGGCTAACCGAGATCAGTTACAAATCCTCGATTTCCCATTTGCAAATGGTCAAATCAGTGGTTATCTCAGTTGGCATGAGTCTAGTGAAAAAGACAAAGGCCATATTTGGCTGCGTGATCAGTTAATGATGATTTGCGGTGAAGTTGTTGCATTAAACTAACGTTTACCCGGTAGTTTGTACGGTGATCTAAACTTAGTGATACGCCTCTTTGAGCCTTGAATTGGTTATATCCATTCAGGGCTTTTTTGTCTGTAGAATTAATTGATAACTTTGACATCCGTCAGTTGCCTTTTTTGCTTCTAAATGTACACTTGTGCGCTCAAAAAGCTTACATGTGTAAGCTACAGGTAAAAAAGATGCCCAATTTAAATTTCCATATCGTAAAAAGAATTCGTGAACAGATTGTCAAAGGTGGCGAGTGCATTGCTCTAAAACACAAAATAGAGAAAGAGTGGCATGGGATAAGCTGGAAGCAATTTGGTCAACGTATCGATGCGATGTCACTTGCACTTTTAACGCAAGGTATAAAAATCCAAGATAAAGTCGGGATTTTTTCGAATAACATGCCGCAGTGGACAATAGCTGACTTGGCTACTTTGCAGTTAAGAGCCGTTACGGTACCTATTTATCCAACTAATACGCCAGCGCAGGCCAGTTACATTATTCAAGATGCTGATGTCAAAGTGCTCTTGGTCGGTGAACAGGCACAATACGATGCGGCACTGGATTTTTTTGATGAGTGCGAACAGCTTGAATTAATTGTCGCCATGAGTGATGGCATTGATCTAAAAAGTTTTCAACATGGCATCCATTGGCAGACTTTTATTGAACAAAATACAGATGGCCAGCAAGCGGAATTAGAGTCTCGCCTTGAACAGGCGAATATGGATGATCTGCTGACGCTCATCTATACCTCTGGCACCACAGGTCAACCTAAAGGCGTGATGCTTGATTACCGTAATATTGGCGCTCAGCTTGAAGGGCATGATGAGCGGTTAAACATCTCTAAGGATGATGTGTCACTCTGTTTTTTACCATTGTCACACGTGTTTGAACGGGCGTGGACTTTTTACATTCTTTACAGCGGTGCAACTAACTGTTATTTGCAGGATACGATGCAAGTACGTGATGCATTGAGTGAGCTAAAGCCAACGGTAATGTGTGCCGTTCCTCGCTTCTACGAGAAAATTTTCTCCGCTATTCACGAAAAAGTCTCGAAAGCGCCGTTGCATCGAAAAGTGCTATTTACTTGGGCGGTCAATATGGGGGCTAAGATGGCTCTTTGTCACCAAGAAAAGCGCCAACCATCCTTCATGCTGAAAAAGAGTTACGCGTTAGCGGATAAAATCGTGTTGTCTAAATTGCGTGCATTGCTTGGTGGGCGGATTAATTTCATGCCTTGCGGTGGCGCGAAATTAGATGAAACCATCGGCCGATTTTTCCATGCCATTGGCATTAACGTGAAGTTGGGTTATGGCATGACGGAAACCACAGCAACGGTTTCTTGTTGGGATGACCGGTGTTTTAATCCTGATTCAATAGGCATGTCGATGCCAGGAGCTCAGGTCAAAATCGGTGACAACAATGAAATTCTTGTTCGCGGACCAATGGTTATGCGCGGCTACTATAAAATGGCAGAAGAAACGGCGTTAGCATTCGATGAAC
The DNA here is from genome assembly GCF_963874405.1 of Vibrio sp. V08_P9A1T1. Classification (NCBI taxonomy): domain Bacteria; kingdom Pseudomonadati; phylum Pseudomonadota; class Gammaproteobacteria; order Vibrionales; family Vibrionaceae; genus Vibrio; species Vibrio sp. V08_P9A1T1. Next base: position 619 of record NZ_CAWNIB010000191.1, on the reverse strand, counting down.
AAGGTTTTCTCAAAACAGGAGATGCTGGACACATTGATGAGCAAGGTAATGTCTTCATTACTGATCGTATCAAAGAGCTGATGAAAACCTCCGGTGGTAAATACATTGCGCCACAAGTTATTGAGGGAGCGATTGGTAAAGATCACTTTATTGAACAGATTGCGGTGATTGCTGACACACGTAAATTTGTATCGGCTTTAATTGTACCTTGTTATGACAGCTTGGAGGTTTACGCCAAAGAGCTCAACATCAAATATCATGACAGATTAGATCTTATCAAGAACAACCAAGTGGTTGAGATGCTGGAAAAACGAGTCAATGATTTGCAAAAAGAGCTAGCCAAATTTGAGCAGGTGAAAAAGTTTAAATTATTACCTAAGGCTTTTTCAATGGACAAAGGTGAGCTGACGCCGACTCAGAAACTGCGTAGAAAAGTCATTAGTGATCGTTACCAAGATGAAATCGAGGAAATGTACAAAGAAAAGACTAAAGGTGAGTAAGATTATCTTAAGATAGTTTTTTCATTGTTTAAAAATCCTCCACTTGCTTTTCAGATAAAGCGTGGGGGATTTTTTATATTACGACGGAAGTTAAACCTCGCTTCCTCATAACGCTACAT
>NZ_CAWNIB010000190.1:0-3180 GCF_963874405.1 Vibrio sp. V08_P9A1T1 | reverse complement strand
GCTTAAAGCTGAGGCCAACTGTCGGGAACGATGAACCAGAACTTTCCGCTGTCACTTTGGCAATGCACAAAACCATGCTCTTCATTTGCTGTGTAACGCGTGCAGTTTTTACCTTTCCCGCTAATCCATTGAGGCTTTTCCAGTAAGAATAATGCTTCATCTATTTGATGTGACTGGCTTTGATAACACCAAAAACCAGCAATTTGTGACAGATTGAGTTTATAACCTAGGCATTCACTAGGAACAGGCTCATCGTGAAAAGGGTTTACATACAAGCGCCCTTGCATTAGTAAATGACGGCTAACGTCACGCCAAAGTGGGTAAGCCGCACTAAATTGGGCTGATTGGGAAAGGGTCAATTGGTGGTTCAACATATGTTCAAGTTTGAGATCTAATCGATCTTGAGCATTGGGACCATACCACAGCCCTTGATGTAGCAGGTAAAACTTCATGCGACTTCCCAATGCTCATAACGCTGACTGCGTTTATTTTTGATGACAAAATCTAGCGAACCTAGTGTACTTCCTGCTTCGTTCAATTGAATTTCTTCAGAAACGGCGGAATAAGTGGGGTTTAGCGTAAACAATAAAGAACATAAATGCTGGTAGAGAAAGCCTAATCTAGGGTTCCCTCTATATTCTTCTTTCAATGTCGGAACATTGGGTAAAAAAGGGGTACGCGCCGCGACCACACCCTCTCCTTGGAAAAGAGTAGGGGTTGTCGACACCCAGTGTGCCAGTGTGTTGAGGTCCATTGTCATTAATTGTTCTCGTCCTTATTTTTCGACATTCTAGCTTGAAATTGTTATAACCACGCTAATGATAAAACTCAATTTTGGAATGAAAGATGGATAATTTAAAACTTGAAGCTCTGCTCAATCAAAAGCTTAATCCTCAATTGATTAAAGACTATTGCCCTAATGGATTGCAAGTTGAAGGTCGCACTGAAATCAAAAAGATTGTGACGGGTGTGACGGCCTCGCAAGCGCTTATTGAACAAGCAATTGAACGAAATGCTGACGCTTTATTAGTACATCATGGTTATTTTTGGAAAAGTGAGCCTGAGTCCATCCGTGGAATGAAAGGCCACCGGATCCGAGCTTTGATACGAAATGATATGAATTTATACGCATATCACTTGCCGTTAGACATCCATCCAGAATTAGGCAATAACAAATTGCTAGCTGATTTGTTGGGGATTCATGTTGATGGCGGATTAGAAGGGCATCCTCAGTCGGTCGCCATGTTCGGCCATTTTGAACAAGCGTTGACAGCCGATGAGCTCAGTCAACGAATCGAGCAAACTTTACAACGACGGCCACTGCACGTAGCTCCGAGCTCAAACAAAATCATCAAAACGGTGGGTTGGTGTACTGGTGGTGGGCAAGATTACGTCGATCTAGCGGCGCAGCATGGATTAGATGCGTTCATCTCTGGTGAAATATCAGAGCGGACTACCTACTCAGCAAGAGAGCAAAATATTCATTATTTTTCTGCAGGGCACCATGCCACAGAGCGTTATGGTGTGAAGGCACTGGGAGAATGGTTAGCGAGCGAATATGGCTTTGAGGTTGAGTTTATCGATATCAATAACCCTGTGTAGCGGGTTTGTTTCTGATCAATGCATCCAATGAAAAAAGAGCGAGTGGGAATTCGCTCTTTTCTATTAAGTACTATGACTGGGTTTGCTATTCGCGTTCGTGTAACGGTTTAAAGTTACGCATTTTTTGACCAGTGTAAAGTTGGCGAGGACGGCCAATTTTATTATCTGGATCACTGTGCATTTCATTCCAGTGGGCAATCCAACCGATAGTGCGAGACATTGCGAAGATAACGGTAAACATAGAGATTGGAATACCGATAGCCTTCAGAATAATACCTGAGTAGAAATCCACGTTAGGGTAGAGTTTTTTCTCAACAAAGTATTCGTCAGAAAGCGCGATGCGCTCAAGTTCCATCGCCACATCCAATAGTGGGTCCTGAATATTCAGCTCTTTGAGCACTTCATGACAAGCCTCACGCATTACCGTCGCTCTTGGGTCGTAGTTTTTATAAACTCGGTGACCAAAACCCATCAAGCGGAATGGATCATCCTTATCTTTTGCTCTGACGACATACTCAGGAATGTTATCAACGTTGCCTATCTCTTCTAGCATACGCAGACAGGCTTCGTTAGCACCCCCATGAGCAGGCCCCCACAAAGAGGCAATGCCAGCCGCAATACAGGCAAACGGGTTAGCACCAGAAGAACCGGCAAGGCGAACCGTTGAGGTTGACGCGTTTTGTTCATGATCGGCATGCAGTGTGAAAATTTTATCCATCGCGCGTGCAACCACAGGGTTCACTTCATACTCTTCACACGGCGTTGCAAACATCATGTGTAGGAAGTTCTCGGCATAGCTTAAGTCATTACGCGGGTAGATAAATGGTTGGCCGACAGAATACTTGTAGCACATCGACGCCAATGTTGGCATTTTTGAGAGTAGGCGGTAAGCCGCTATTTCTCGGTGTATATCATTATTAATATCAAGTGAATCATGGTAGAACGCGGCAAGCGCTCCAACCACACCACACATTACAGCCATTGGGTGAGCGTCACGGCGGAAACCGTGGAAGAAACTTGCGATTTGCTCATGAACCATAGTGTGACGCGTCACCGTATGTTTAAACTCTTCATATTGCTTACGATTAGGGGCTTCACCGTAAAGAAGAATATAACAAACTTCCAAGTAATCAGCGTTATTGGCTAATTGATCAATAGGGAAGCCGCGGTGCAGTAACACCCCTTTTTCGCCATCGATATAAGTGATTTGAGATTCACAAGATGCAGTGGCAAGAAAACCAGGGTCAAAAGTGAAGTATCCGTTGGCTCCTAGTTTACGAACGTCGATTACTTGTGGGCCTACAGTCCCATCCATAATCGGCAGCTCGATTGGCGCTTTACCTTCAATATGAAGGGTCGCTTTCTTATCTGCCATAACAATCTCCTTTGTTTATTATTTAATCCGTCCAGGATGTTTGTGTGACATTTTTTTACGTGTGTTCTTAATTAAAGTCAATTTTTCTCGTCTGATGTGTGCACTTGTTTTGATTTTTTATACATATAAAGTTAAAAATCTGTTCTGTGTAGCAAAAATTGTTACATCAATTGTATTAGAATGTTGCGAGCCGTATAGTGGCA
>NZ_CAWNIB010000189.1:0-3207 GCF_963874405.1 Vibrio sp. V08_P9A1T1 | reverse complement strand
GTATCACACTCATTAATTCATAACGATGGTTAAAAACTTTCGAACAACCAAAATAAGACGCGATTTACCCCAAACCTGATTGGCTTTTTGTGGCTGATAAACGATTTGCCCGTTAGAATGTCCATACATTTACTAAGAGGATTCACAATGAGTATCGAAAAAGACGTTGATATCCAAGTCTGCGAAGCATGTGGCTGCGCTGGCGAAATTGGCTTTATTATCAAAGAAGGTGATGAAGTTGCCGAAGTGATGGTCATGGCACCCAACAAAGCTCAGCTAGAAGCTGAATTTGAGAAGTACCTCGCTCTTGCCAAACAGGTTTCAGATAATGTTGAGTTTGAAGTTTCACCGTTAGACGATAACTCTACTGAATTGCATGCACGTTTCAAATTTGAAGTCAGTGCCGAAAAACTTATTTTTGAACTGAAGTCGCGCTCTTTGGCTCGTTAATCTAATTGCTCTTAGCGGGCCTAATCATGGCTCGCTTTTTTATCGCCCAAGCACTTTGCTTTCTCATCCTAGGCAATGCATTATTGAAGCTTAACCGTAATCTGCCGATACTCTAGGTATCGTGTCTTCATCTGCAGGCTTTATGAATAAGTTTTCGCTTTTACTAACATTATGCAACCTTCTCTATGCCTCTTGTGCATGGTCACAGCCGCTCGATCAATATCAAATTCTTAACCACCTTGATAATTACGGCAATCTCTATTTGCGTAATAAACCCTACACAACACTACCCGAAAATCTCACGCTCAAAGGCAACCTAAATATTGCTAAGACATCGATAAAATCCCTGCCTAAGGGCTTGAATGTGCAGGGTAGTTTAGAAGCATCTAATAGCTTGCTAGAGAATATTCCAAAAGGTACCACCATTCGTGGTTATGCGAACTTACTGGGTAGTAAAATCAAATCGTGGCCAATGAGAATCAAGGTCGGTGGTTACCTGAATTTCACGGATACACCGCTTGAAACGCTGCCTGCGAATCTCTTAGTCAAGGGGGATTTGAGCGTAATTCGAACGCCATTAACCCAATTGCCCGAAGGTTTGGTTGTGGAAGGGAGTTTGTTTATTGGCGGTTCCAAAATCACCGAATTTCCTGACACGATGACCGTCAATGGCAATATTTATTTGGGAGGTAATGTCATCAGTAAATGGCCAAGCAAACTGACCCTTGGCGGCGCGGTCGCAAGATAGGCTAGAAAAAGAGAAGAGAAGAGAAGAAGCCGTGAGCCCCTCTCTTCATCGTTTAATGATTATTGCTGATTCTTTACTGGGTTGGCGTAGCTATCGAGTAAATAGCGCTGTGCCCCTTCAGGGATCTGAGTCAGCTTGCTTTCTAAGTGAGCGCGGATATCTGGCGTGATATCACTACTTTCTATCCCAGCCGCTAACTTATTGATCGGGAATAATTTGTAGTTTGCGTGAATTTGGCGATCGATCTCTTGCGCCAGTGCTTCTGGCGTTTCAAATGCTTGAGTAATCACTTCACCAAAGCCAACATGCACTCGGCCTTTCTCACCGACAATACCTTGGACAATGCTTTCAATATCTTCAAATTCCCCTTTTTCATAACGCCCATGCGTCGCTTTTTCATACAACTCACACGCTTTGGCCATATCGCACGGATCATTTTCATATGAAATCGCAACTGGGACAATTTTGAGCGATTGAATATACTGAGCAAACTCTATTTTCTGCTTGCGCCCTTCCACATGGAACATTTTCAAAATGGCCGGATCGGTAAAATCGTTACCATCTTTTGCTCGTCCCTCTTTTTGCGCTATCCAGATAGAATTTCCAGTTTCAAGTGAGTGTTTAATGTAAGCAGATAAGGTACTGAGCGCTTTCATCATCTCGCGCGGACCTTTAGCCGAGCGTTTCACAATAAAGCTCTTATTAAGACGCATCAGCTCTGTAGCACAAGGCTTTTTCAATAAGTTATCACCAATCGCAATACGTACAGTTTTATGCCCAGACATATACAGACCATAGTTGACCAATGCTGGGTCCATCGCGATATCACGGTGGTTCGAGATAAATAAATAAGCCGTCTGTTTATCCAATTTATCGAGACCACTGAAGGTGACACCTTGTGTCGTTGATTCTAGTGTTTTCGTGAGGTATTTCTTCACTTCAAGTTGGATTGCTTCCACGGACGTGAGTTTGGCCCATTTAAACTTTAAGTATGCTTTTACAAAAGGGCTCAGTATCGATTTTAGCCAAGCAGATCGTTTGTCAAAACGATGTTGCAAAATAGCTGAGATAAATTCTTCATCATTAATTAAACGGTCAATAGCCGCTGGAATCTCATCGTCGTTGTAAGGACGGATATCTACATAAGGATCAGTTGTGGTGGTCATATATTCATACATCAAATAAAAAGCTGGCTCATTCTACGCATAGTTGACGTAGCTCGCAGCTACAGTCGTAACAGATTCACTAAGGTCAGACCAGAATAAGGTGATTTTAGTTCGCATATTTGGCATTTTCTGTGAGACAAGGTACTCTTAGCGCCCCAAAATCAGTGAGAAGTACCATGAACTACGCGATTCAATTTGAAGCCTTACTGTCTGCTAACTTAGTTGTCACCCCTCGCAAGAAAGTCATCAAACACAGTTTGATTCGAGTAATGAGCGGATTAGTACTGTGTAAACTTGGCAAACATGAATATTCAGTTGAAGCAAAGCAGAGTTTTTGGATCCCTTTTGACTGTTTATGCTCGCTGACTATTTTTCCTAATACGCAGTGGCAGCGTGTCGATTTTTCAGTACGTTTAACCGCCGATTTTTCCCATCAAGCGGGTTACGTCACCTTATCTGAACTGAGCCAAGCCGCTTGTGATCACCTGAGTCAATGTCAACCTAACGATGAAATCTATTCGCACCTTCTTCATGTACTAAAAAGTGAAGCCACGCATTTTAAACCCAAATTATCGTTAAACAACTTCAGCGAAAAGCTATCAGCGTGGCAACCACATCAAGTAAGTGAGCTACCAATTGAATGTCAAATAGCACTACGTGTTCGTGAGGCACAAAAGCGCAAACTGTCTGGCATCAAGCTGAACCAAATCGTCGATGAGCTTTTCCAAGGAAATGAACAAGAGTGCCAACAACTTGCGCTTTTAGTTCTCGGGCGAAATTTGTAATTTTTCGCTTAAAAATGGATTGTTTACTGGCTGAATGATTAATCCCTAACTATACATT
>NZ_CAWNIB010000188.1:0-25891 GCF_963874405.1 Vibrio sp. V08_P9A1T1 | reverse complement strand
TCTCTCCGCCACTTTTAAGAAAAGCCGCTGTTTTTACAGCGGCTTTTTCGTATCTGATTAACATCATTTTCTCATACTGATTTTTTATTCCACGCACCAGTTGCCATTCATTAGATAAGTACCCTCTCCATTCATCACATACCAAAGGTGTATTTTTTATAAACTGGCATCAAATATGCTTTCCATTATTCAACGGTTATGTCGTAATTAATGGCATGGTTAGAGAGGAGAAGTGTATGAGCCATCTCTATAAGATTGAATCCTACAGTGAAGAAGCGGTCAGCTCGATTGCCCAGTTTATCCGTTCTAAAGGTGGAAGATGCTGTATTGCTGGTTTTGCCGTGATAACAAGCCACCCTTTTCAAGAGCGCGAGGCGTGGCGTTTACTGCCACTTGTCGGCAAAGTGACTGACAATGTAACCGATTGGGATACCAGCCTTTTTTATCGAAAATGTGATAATTAGCTCGTCAGGTCGGTGAACATCTTACCTAATTCACTGGCCTCTGCTTACTTAGCGACCGATTCTTTGATGTCATTTTATTGAGCCGAATTACGTTGATAACGCGTGGTTTTGCTGGATTTACGTGTCTTTCGTTTGAATGCAGGGCGCTCCACTTTAGGCAATGAGCGAAGCGACTCTGGCACTGCGCCCGATTTCGCCTGTTCCATGATCTGAATAATGCGCTCTTGCAGCACTTGCATAAAGGGTTGATACGCTTGCCCACGTTCAGCCATCGCTTGCAATTGATGCTCCCAATGGGCGGTCATATCAGGATAAGTTGATTCATTTGGCAGCGCATGAATTAAACCCCTTCCCGCTGGCGAGCTTAGAATCAGCTTACCTTGACGTGTTAAGAGTTGCCGCTTGAATAAAGTGTCAAGGATCCCCGCTCGCGTCGCTTCCGTACCCAAACCATCGGTTTCACGTAAGATTTTTTTCAGCTCTTTATCTTCAACATAGCGAGCAATTCCCGTCATCGCTTGTAGCAAAGTCGCTTCAGTAAAATGACGAGGAGGCTCGGTTTTTCGATCGTGAATTTCCCCTTCTCGACACGTCAGCACCGTCCCTTTACTCAGTGGTGGAACGGCATCGACTCCGTTCTCTTCTTCATCGACTTTGCCTAACAAACTCTTCCAACCGGTGTCAACCAGTTGTCGCCCTGACGCAACAAAAAAGCCACCCGCAATATCAAACACCAGCTTGGCTTCCGCGTACACGGCGGCGGGATAAAATTGCATCAAGTATTGGCGCGCAATCAATTGGTATATTTTCATCTCATTTCCCGACAAGGCATTGACGGATGCCTGCTTTGGTGTAGGAATAATGGCATGGTGCGCGTCTACTTTCTTATCGTTCCATGCTTTGGATTTAAGAGCTAAGTTTGCGCCACTGACCGACGTTAACAACTCTTTGGCGTTGCACGCGATAGCTTGAGTTACTGACGAAGCTTGAGCGTAATGTTCTTGTGGTAAGTAACGACAATCTGAACGCGGATAGGTGATTAATTTATGCTTCTCATACAGAGATTGGCAAGTGTCTAACACTTGCTGGGCGCTCATTGCAAAGCGCTTCGCTGCATCAATTTGCAGTGCAGATAAGGAATAAGGTAACGGCGCGGCTTGCTTAGTTTGCTTTTGTTCGGCTTCAATCACTGTGGCGGGTTGCCCTGCGATGCGCTGTGCGACATTTTCCACCAACTTGCGGTTTAAGACTCGCCCTTCTTCATCTTGCCACGGCTGGCAAGCATCGCTGGGTTTCCAGCGCGCACGGATATCAAACGCCACTTGATCAGTTTGATAAGGGATTAACGCATGTAATGTAAAATAGTCTCGCGGGATGAAGTTTTCTATCTCCTCATCCCGACGTACCACAAGCCCTAGAATAGGAGTTTGTACCCGTCCAACCGACAAGACACCTTGATAGCCCGCTTTCTGCCCCAGCAAAGTATAAGCCCGTGACATATTCATGCCATACAACCAATCGGCTCTTGAACGCGCGAGCGCTGAAACCGATAAAGGGATGAATTCGCGGTTACTGCGCATCTGTTTCAGTGCACGCTGCACGGCTGGAAGGTTTAAATCGCTGATCAGTAGCCGCAATGCTTGCTCTTTTTTACTTTGGCTTACTTTGCAATAATCAATCACTTCATCAACTAATAGTTGCCCTTCGCGATCCGGGTCTCCTGCATGGATAATTTGCGATGCTTCTTTCAAAAGCTGACGAATCACAGTCAACTGTTTGCTCGATGTTTTGCGCGGTCTAAGCTGCCACTGTGAAGGAATGATAGGTAAGTCGAGTAAATTCCACTTTTTATAGCGTTCATCATAAACATCCGGCTCAACTTGCTCGAGTAAATGCCCAATACACCAAGTAACGATGTCGCCATTCGCACAACGAATGAAACCTTGATCTTTCTTGTGTGGTTTCGGCAAAGCATCGGCTATAGCGCGCCCTAAGCTGGGCTTTTCAGCAATGAATAAACGGGTCATAAACTCAAATCAACGCAAAAAAATAAGGCCACATTAACCAATGTGACCTTAATAAATCAAGAAAAACTGTTATTTTATACAGTATTACTCTTCATTGCCTGCACGTGCAGCGGCTTCTTTCACTAAAGGTTGCAGTTCGCCTTTTTGGAACATTTCGATAATGATGTCACAACCGCCAATCAACTCACCTTCAATCCACAATTGTGGAAAAGTAGGCCACTGTGCGTATACAGGCAGCTCAGCGCGGATATCTGGGTTTTGCAGAATATCCACATAAGCAAATTTCTCACCACAAGCCATCAAAGCCTGCGCAGCTTGAGAAGAGAATCCGCAACTTGGTAGCTTAGGAGAGCCTTTCATATATAGCAGAATGGCATTTTCTTCAAGTTGCTGTTTAATTTTATCAATAGTTTCCATTGCTTCCTCTTAATGGGGATAGTGCGGTTTGTTACTGACATTCTAAATCATTAATAGAGAATAAAAAGCACATATTATTTATGGATATCCTGCCTATACAACAATTTTCAACATTAGGACTTTTAATAAAGTAAAAACTTGCTAAAATACCTTCAAGTCAGTCGTATCGACGAATATCATTATAATATCTGGAAGCTACTGAAAGAGACTTTCACTCTTTCTACACAACGGAGAATCGAGCAATGTCATTCGAATTACCAGCTTTGCCTTACGCTAAAGACGCTCTAGAACCACACATTTCAGCCGAAACACTAGATTTCCACCACGGTAAGCACCACAACACTTACGTTGTGAAGCTTAACGGCCTTATTCCTGGCACTGAATTTGAAGGTAAATCTCTCGAAGAGATCATCAAGACTTCAACTGGTGGCGTGTTTAATAACGCCGCTCAAATTTGGAACCACACCTTCTATTGGCACTGCCTTGCACCAAATGCAGGTGGCGAACCAACAGGTGCCGTTGCAGACGCAATCAACGCCGCATTTGGTTCTTTTGAAGCTTTTAAAGCAAAATTCACTGACTCAGCGATCAATAACTTTGGTTCATCTTGGACTTGGTTGGTGAAAAATGCGGATGGCTCTTTAGAGATCATCAACACTTCAAATGCAGCCACACCACTGACTCACGAAGGTGTGACTCCGCTACTGACGGTTGATCTGTGGGAACACGCTTACTACATCGATTACCGTAACCTACGCCCTGACTACATGAATGGTTTCTGGGCACTGGTTAACTGGGCATTCGTTGCAGAAAACCTAGCAAAATAACCTTTTCCCCTTGGATTGGTATTTAGTCATATGAAAAGCCTGCTTTATCGCAGGCTTTTTTGTTATTTTATCTAAAGTTATCTGCTTTCTCGCCGCTAAAAGTGCATCGGTTGGAGAGGCAAATGCAAGTACATACATTAGATAAAGCCAGTATTATAAACGAGCTTCAATTTGGCTCGGGGCTAAGCCATGCTGTCCAGCAAGGACGCCGTGCAGACTTTGCACTCATACTGTCGATGTTTTCTAACGATGTACGCGACAACACTCCTGTTGAACGTATTGAAAACCCACCCACTAGCGATGAATTGTTACGTAAGCGATTTGAGCTTACGGAGCCTCAAGCACTGCGTTCCGACCAAAGCTCTTACGCTGTTTCAGCAAAACAGGCCGAGCTTTTCCATCACGGAGGACTCGCCAGTGCGAAACTCAGCCACTACTTGACTCCTGAAGTACTCGCCTATTTGCCTGAAGATACGCATGATTTACCCGAAGAGGTATATCTTAATCTATCAGGACATGAGCGAAGGCATCTTGCCTCCCCTTCAAACGTTGAGCTCTTAGTTGCCGATCTGTCGGTTCAACTGACCGTTGCCCACCGGCAAGATCAGATCCGCACCCAAGTTTGATGTCTTGTATGTAACACAAAACGACATTCTCTAGATCAGAATGTGAGTATGACCAAAAAAAACACATACCACGCTCGCTTAGGCTGAGTAATTTGATGTTATTCACACCCTACCCACAGTTAATCAACCATCCTATTGAGACTAAATCCCGCTACAACAATAAAACAAACAATAGGGTGAGGCACCCAATGGATATAAAAAGTGCAATAATATTAATCACTTCAGCAAGTTCGATGCTTGGTAGCACGCTGGCCGTTCATTTCGCACATTTAGGTGCAAAAATTATTTTGTGTGACCAAGACAAATTTGGATTAATGGAAACCTTTGCTCGTTGCAAAGCGATCTCTCAGGATGTTCATTATTACCACACACCAGATTACTCTTTAGAAACGATCCATCGGCTGTTCGATTTTATTGATCAAACCTATCATGGGGCACCGGATGTACTGGTCAATAATTGGCCAAATGCATCCCTCCCCCCCTTGATAGGTGAACAACGAGCTGAAGTCTTTCTTCAGAAGCTCGCCATGATGGCCTCAACTTTATTCACTTTTGGTCAAGCCAGTGCTGAGCGAATGCGTATTAACAACAAACCCGGTGTAATTGTGAACGTCATTTCTCAAAATGATGAGTATGACCTAGCGGGAATTGAAAATGCGAATTCTATGGTTTCTGGTTTCACGCAGAGTTGGGCAAAAGAACTAACCCCTTTCAACATAAGGGTCGGAGGCGTAGTGCCTAGCGCAAAAGGTGATGTAGATGAGAAGCCCCATTGGGCTGAGCTGCAAGATGAATTGATCCGCAATACGGAATACATCGTCGCTAACGAATACTTTAGCGGACGTGTGATGTCGGCCTAGCTAGCAGTACAAGGCCGACCTACATGGGTATGATTAAAACCCTTCTTCCAGATAATCGTCGAGATACTCTTCTTCCGATTCATCATACGTTTGGGTATCAATTTCTGCTTTAAAATCTTGGCGTTGTAAATAAACATCGCGAGTTAATGAGTATGGATCTGGGGAGTTTTCCAACGTCACTTCTTGGGGAACGAGCCTTGCTCGGGTCTCCAATCCTTCCAGAGCCCATTTGCCTAGGCCAGCCCAGACATTGAGATAAGAAAGTGGTACATACAAGCCATCCACAACATCTGTGGTTTCTCGAATCGTGTAGGGCCCGTATCCAGGAATCATTAAATATGGACCATTACCAACACCATAATGGCCTACCGCATCACTAAACGCTTTTTCATTGTGTTTGGTGATGCCCGCTTCTGACGCAATATCAATCATCCCAAACAGGCCTAAGGTGCTATTAATCCAAAAGCGGTTAAAGTGGTCAACGGCTTTCGTACCATTACCCATCAATATGTTGTTGATAATGCTTGAAGGTTCATCAAGGTTTGACAGAACATTGGCGATCGTTTTTCTAATGGGGTGTGGAATGTAATCCACGTAGGCAATCGCAACAGGGCGAACCAAGTATGGATCGATATAATCGTAGTTGATTGTCCACATTGATCGGTTAAAAACCTCAAAAGGATCGCCCGACTGCGTTTGATTTGATTCGGCTGACGTTGAATCCGGAGCGCTTGCACACCCTGCTAATACGAAAAGGAACAGCATAGGGCATATCAGTCGGGATAGGCGGCTTATCATTATTTATTTCCATGTATAAAGGCCGATGAGACATCGGCCTATCAATACGTTAATTGTATATAAGTGCTATTAATACTGCTTATTGATCACAACTTCAACAGGTTGACCGAGGCTCATGGGAGCACTTTCACCAAACCAATCACCTTGTTTGGTTGAAACATTGCCATCCGTATCCAAGCGTACTCGAACAATAAGCTGTGCAAGGTCGGATAACTTCCGACCCTGAACCATGCTATTGCTATCATCTAACACAACCTTAATAGGGAATTGAGTCAGTGGATAACGCGCTGCGGCAACAGGCATAGGTGCACCATCAGAGCTGTGCACAGAGACTATGAGTACTGCATTTTGTTCAAGAGTCACACCATCACCGAGTGAGATGGTGACAGGAACCATTTTCCCATCGATAGCTTTAGGCTGCATTTTGCTTTGTGCTCTTTCAATACTGCGCGAAAGCATCTCATAACGGCTATCTTCAGGGCCAATCATCTGCTGCATTAATCGCCAATACTTCATCGCCGCTGGGTAATCCTGGCGTTCAAACGCATCAAACGCAAGTAGTGAAAACACGCGTAGATCAACATAATCTTGTTGTACTAATGCCGTTAAAATTTCACGTGCTTGATTTTGGTCAAGCTCATCTTGTGACAACATTAATGCTTGCGCATAGCCCAACTTCACATCTGCATCTTTTGGATCTAACGCATACGCTTTTTTCATTGAGCCAATCGATGTTTCTATATCTCTGTTAGCAAGTCCAATACGTCCAAGCAGCAACCACCCGGTCGCATCTTGAGGCTGATAATGCAGACGAGTGCGCAGCGCCAGTGTGAGATCATTCATCTCATCATCACTTAAGGCAGCACCTTCTGGTGACATCATTTTTTTTGAGAGTGCAGGTAAGTTAGCGTTCACTTGCTGCCACTGCTCTACTTGACTAGCCGCGCCAAATTTTAGGTAAAAGCCATAGCTTAAGATGACGACCAATAAAATCGAGGGGATCAAAACAACCATCGGTGACACATGTGAAGAATTTCCTTGCACCGATTGCGCAGGAATATCATCCAATAGCGACTGTTTCAGATCAGCAATCAGCTCTTGTTCGCTGTCAACCAACCCTTCTTGCGTCTCTTCGTGTAACTCTGCAAGGCGGTTTTTAAAGATCGCTTTGTTCAATTCGTCACGCAGCGCTGCATCGTTGTTCGCTCTGTTTTTGAGGATCGGCAGTGCAATGAAGACACAACCAAAGAAGGTCAGAATGAGGGTAGATAACCAAAAAAACGTCATTATTGTTTGTCTCCATGCTTCTCATCATCAACCGCGTCTTCGGCGAGCAACTGATTTAATCGCTCTTCCTTTTCGGCATCCCAAACTTCACCACTTTGAGCGGTTGATGCTTTACGACGTTTGCTGCGTAATACAATAAAACCAAAACCCAGAAACACCACACTCAAAGGACCTAGCCATAAGATGGAAGTCGCCAAAGTCAACGGTGGATTATAGGTCACAAAGTTGCCGTAACGTGCAATCATGTAGTCAACAATGTCTTGTTCAGACTTACCTTGCTTGGTCATTTCATAGACTTTATTACGTAAGTCCTGTGCTAATGCAGCATTTGAGTCGGCAATAGTATTGTTTTGACACTTTGGACAACGCAATGTATTACTCAACTCTTTGAATTGCTGCTCTTGCTGTGGATTATCAAACTCGTACACTTCAATTGCAGATTGCACAGAAAATACCAAAGCAAAGCTAGCAATGATCGATAATATAAAACGCTTCATTACTTCGCTTCCTCTAGAAGTTTCTGATACATAGGTTGCAAAGTTGTTTGCCAATTGGTTGGATTAACATCCCCCACATGGCGGTAACGAATAACGCCGTTGGCATCAATGAGAAAGGTTTCCGGCGCACCGTAAACGCCGAGATCTAACCCTAGCATACCATTACCATCGAACAGGCTGATCAAGTAAGGATTACCTAGCTCATTTAACCATTGAACCGCTTTATCTCGTTGATCTTTATAATTTAAGCCTATAATTTTTACACCATCACCCGCCAACCGATTGAGATATTGATGTTCGGCATAGCAGGTCGGACACCAAGTTGCCCAGACGTTCAGCAGCAAAGGCTCGCCTTTAAATATCGCTTGGTCGTACAGCTTGCCGGGTTCGGCTAAATCTTCCAAACGAAATTCAGGCACAGACTTACCAATCAGAACCGACTCCAATTTTGTGGGATCATCACCTTCGGTATTTTTGACCAACTGAGTAACAAACACGGCAACTAGACCAAGAAAAGCCACCAATGGAATAAATAGAATTTTCTTGTTCATCTACGCCTCCTGTTGGGAGCTTTTTCTAAAGCGGTAGCGTTTGTCACTGATGGCTAACGCACCACCTAATGACATCAATAAAGCACCAGCCCAGATCCAACGTACAAATGGTTTGTAATAAATTCGGATCGCCCATGAACGACCATCTTCTAATCGCTCACCCATTGCAATGTACAAATCGCGAGTGATGCCACGATCGATGGCCGCTTCAGTCATCATTGACTTGGCAGTACGATAAAAACGTTTTTCCGCATGGAGTGTATTCACGTATTGCCCATCCTGCGTAATTTCAAAATCGGCAATATAACCATCATAGTTCGGGCCATCTTTATCTCTTAACCCTTTGAAATAAAATTCATATTGTTGGATTTCAAAAGATTCTCCAGGCGCTAGACGAACATCACGCTCGATACTGTAGTTTTGCACCATCGCAATACCAATCACAGTAACGGCAAGACCAACATGGCCTAACATCATGGCCCAGTGGCTACGTTGTAGTTTAGTCACCCCTATCATGAAGCTATGACGATGTGTCGCACGTTGGTGCAACTCGACAACGTGTAGCAAGATGATCCAAAACGCCATGACCCAGCCGATAAATGCCATCAAGCTAAAGCGTTCAGCTAGCAGGTACACCATAACCGCCGAAAGAATCAACGCCATCAGGCCACAAATCAACATCGGTTTCAAAAGCTTGGAAAAATTATCGCGCTTCCAACGGATCAGTGGACCGATCCCCAGCAAAAATGCAAATGGCACCATTAGCCATGCAAACAGCATGTTGAAGAAAGGTGCTCCTATTGATACGGAACCAAGGCCAATCTGCTTGTGGATTAAAGGTAACAAGGTGCCAACCAACACCACCACCAATGCCGCGATTAATAAGATGTTGTTGGAGAGCAGCGCATTTTCACGCGAGATCAATTCAGCATTGCCACGGACGCGCACTGCCGCACCTTTAACGGCAAACAATAGCAGTGAGCCACCGATGACAAACACCAAAAACCCAAGGATAAACAGGCCACGAGCGGGATCGGATGCAAATGCGTGTACCGAAACCAAAATACCAGATCGCACTAAGAATGTGCCCAGTAAACTGAGCGAAAATGCTGAAATTGCCAGTAACACTGTCCAAGCTTTGAATGTGCCACGTTTTTCTGTCACAGCAAGTGAGTGCATCAATGCCGTTCCCGCAAGCCATGGCATAAACGACGCGTTTTCTACTGGATCCCAGAACCACCAGCCACCCCAGCCAAGTTCGTAGTAAGCCCACCACGAACCTAGCGCGATACCTAATGTCAAAAATAACCACGCCGCAGTTGTCCAAGGACGAGACCAACGGGCCCATGCAGTATCCAAACGCCCAGTCATCAAAGAGGCTATCGCAAATGAGAATGCGACTGAAAAACCAACATATCCCATGTATAACATGGGTGGGTGAATGATTAGCCCAGGATCTTGTAGTAGCGGGTTTAAGTCACGACCATCAATTGGGAAATAGGGTAAGGTGCGTAAAAATGGATTCGAAGTCACGATGACAAACAGCAAGAATCCAACGCTGATCAGCCCCATAACAGATAAGACTCGCGCCACAGATTCTTGAGGCATACCACGGCTAAAGGTAGCCACCGCCACAGTCCATCCCGCTTGAATTAAAACCCACAGCAATAATGAACCTTCATGCGCCCCCCACACCGCTGTTAGACGGTAATACCAGGGTAATTGACTATTCGAATTACTCGCCACGTATTGTACCGTGAAGTCATTGACATAAAATGCCCACAACAAAATGCTAAATGATACCAATAGCAATGAAAACATTCCCCATGCTAATGGCCGCGCAGTATTCATCAGCATGGTATTGTTTTTAGAAGCACCAACAAGTGGAAGTAAGCTGAGTAATATGGCAAGCCCAAGTGAAACAATAAGGGCAAAATGTCCTATTTCAACAATCATTGAGCACTTCCTTGTTTTTGTTCCGAGCTATAGGTTAACGGCTCATGCGTTTTCTTCATTGCTTCAGCAATTTCCGGTGGCATATAGTTTTCATCATGCTTGGCTAGCACTTCAAACGCTTCTACTGTGGTGGCATCTTTCAATACGCCTTGCGCAACAATACCCTGACCTTCTCTAAACAAGTCGGGTAAGATGCCTTCATATTCGACCGTCACATTTGGACCAACATCGTGGAGCTGAAATCTTACTTTTAGTGAACCCGGATCTCTTTTCACAGAGCCCACCACCACCATGCCGCCAATGCGTAGCCGTTGACCCACTTCTGGCTTTGTCCCATCGGGTTTACCGTGTACAAGCTCGGTCGGCGTATAGAAAAGGTCCATATTTTGATTGAGTGCATACAACATCAAACCAATGGTGGCACCAGCCCCAATAATCAATGCCAAAATAATGGTGAGTCTTTTTTTACGTCTTGGGGTCATAAGGTGTTCTCCATATGCTTTGCAGCATCAATTCTGGCTTGGCGTTCAACCTTTGCTTGCACATCTTGCAACAAGGTTTTGCCACGCTTGATGCTGAGCATCAGTAAAATAAACATGGATAAAAAGGTAATGCCAAATGCACTCCATACATAGGCGGAGTAACCGCCCATCGCCAAGAAATCACTCAAAGAGTCAAAATGCATGATCAGTTACCTTTCTGTGTTTGAAGGGTTGCCAATTCGATAACCCAAGGGCGATGGCTCTCTTTACTGATAATTTCATTGCGTAAGCGGACCATAGTGACCGCAGCAAAAAAGAAAGCAAAACCAAAAATATTGAGCAGCAGTGGCCACAACATATCACTGGATATGGAAGGCTTTTCAAATTTAGTAATCGTGGCACCTTGATGCAGGGTATTCCACCACTCAACGGAGAAATGAATGATAGGTAGATTGATCACACCAACGATGGCCAGCAGACCTGCGGCTTTTGCGGCTGTTTTTTGATCATCGAAAGCGTGGTAAAGCGCAATCACTCCCAAATAGAGAAACAGTAAAATGAGCTCAGACGTCAGACGAGCATCCCATACCCACCAAGTTCCCCACATCGGTTTACCCCAAATGGCTCCAGTAATTAACGCAATAAACGTAAATACCGCACCGATGGGCGCCATTGCAGCAGCGGCCATGTCTGACAGTTTTAATTGCCAAACTAGACCAATGAAAGCCGCAATCGCCATCGACATATAAATGCCCATTGACCAAATGGCGGAAGGGACATGAATGTAAATGATTCTGAAGCTGTCGCCTTGTTGATAGTCTGCCGGAGCATAAGCTAAACCAAGGATATTACCGACTACCAGGCATAAGATAGCGAGCCCTGCAAACCAAGGCAGGAACTTTCCACATAGCCGATAGGCGGATTCAGGCTTTGCATAGGGATGGAGCCATTTCCACATTGTATTGTCTCACTCTTACTTCATTGCTTCTGAGCATGTGTCTGCTCAGTTTATTGTGTTGTTGATACGCAACGCTCAAATGCATTGCTGAAAATATCGTTCGTACTTAATTTAGTTAACGCTGACTCTCAATGCTGCGCTAATAGCAAATGGAGTTAATGTTATCGCGCCCATAAACATTGCCCCCAAAACAGCCAATTGACCGTTGTAGAGCATGCCAAGCGATGCTGCATCAATAGCTGATGTAGCGAAGATTAAAATCGGGATATACAAAGGTAAGACCAGTAGGCTCAGCAACACGCCACCTTTTTGCAAGCCGACGGTCAATGCAACCCCAATAGCACCGATAAAACTCAACGTTGGCGTGCCAATGAACAAAGTCAATACAACCGCAAGCCACGTATTAAAATCTAATGACAATAATACGGCTAACAATGGGCTAATTAAAATTAAAGGCAGTCCAGTCAATAACCAATGAGCCACGACTTTTGAAATAACGACTATGGGTAATGGCACTGGGATCAGCATCATTTGTTCAAGTGACCCGTCTTGAAAATCATCGCGAAACAGACGCTCAAGTGATAGTAGCGCCGACAGTAACGCCGCAACCCAAACAATACCTGCAGCGATACGGGCGAGCAAAGCAGGCTCTGGGCCGATACTCAGCGGGAATAGGGTGATCACTATGATAAAAAACCACAGTGGATTAAAAATATCGGCTTGACGTCGAAAGGCGATCAATAATTCACGACGGATGATCATCCCCATGGTCACGATCATGACTCATGCCCCAATTTAATTTTTCGCAATTGCGGATAGTTAGCAAACATATCTTGGTGTGTGGTCAATACAACAATGCCACCTTGTTGCGCATGCGCTAGAAATAAGGCTTCCAACACTTTGACACCTTGCTTATCAATCGCAGTTAACGGTTCATCTAAAATCCACAACTTTTGTTGACTGAGCCACAAACGAGCCAGCGCAACTCGGCGCTGTTGTCCGGCAGAAAGCTGGCCTGCAGCCACGTCTTCTCGGCCAGCTAAACCCACTTTAGCCAAGGCTTGATATATCTCTTGAGAAGACGATTCTGCATTATGCACTGATTGATAAAAATGAAGATTCTCGAATGCCGTCAAATCGCGCTTAACCCCAGTTTGATGACCAAGAAACAGTAAATCTTGGTGGTAATCATCACGATTAGACTCAATATTCATGCCATTCCACAAAATAGAACCATCCTCTCTATCACCTAACCCGGTAATAATTCGTAGTAAGGTCGTTTTACCTGTGCCGTTCCGTCCTTCAATCTGCACCAATTCGCCAGCATGAATCACAAAGCTAAGTGCTTCAAACAGAACTCTTTCATCACGAATTGCGGTCAGGTTATTTACTTCAAGCATGTGCATCTAAATCGAGAAATTTGAGCCGCTATATTAGCACACCACACCTAAGACAAAACATAATAAGACTATTACCAGTCACGAAACTAGGTAAGAAACTGTTAATTTTTAATTATTTTCTGTCTCATTTACTACTTTATGGCTACATTTAACCACATTCAAAACTAGAGAGGGAAGCCATTGGCTTCCCTCTCTAGTTTCGCTCTTTCGACTATTTTTTTGCAGGTCGCCTCGTACTTTGCACCGGCTCGCGACCTTCCGGGTGACTACTCAGTGGCGGGATGCTTTCATGTCCTGCAATTTTCTTCTGCAAGGACATCATCAACTCAGCTTCAGCTTTAGGTAGCTCACACTCTTTAATAAGCTCATTGATGTCAGCACCGAGTTGGACCATTTTTGTCGCTCGGCTGTATAAACGCCCATCCGTATCAACATGTTCCAATTCAGTAATTCGCTCGTTTAAATGCTGGATGAGATCCTGCTGATCCGTCACTTTTTGGCCAAGACCAATAGCAACTGAGCGTATTTCCAACAGCTGTCTATTCGCCTTTTGCAACTCCTTATCTAACGATCGGGCTTGTTGTCTTTGGTGATCAATCTGTTGGGCAAGTCCCTGACGTACACGAAGTAACACCAGCAACAAAAATACAACAACAAAAACCGCGCTCCCTATAAGAATAACAGGAGCACTGAACAACATAGCTTCGCTCATTATAGGTGGACCATCTCGTCCCACTCGTCTTCAGTTAGCAGTTTATTCAGGTCAACAAGGATCAATAGCTTACCGTCACGGTTGCTCACGCCTTGGATAAACTTAGCGCTCTCATCGGTACCAACACTTGGTGTAGTATCGATTTCAGAAGAACGTAGGTAAACTACTTCCGCAACGCTATCGACTAAAATACCAATCACTTGGCGCTCAGATTCAATCACAATAATGCGTGTATTATCCGTGATTTCACCTTGCATTAAGCCAAAACGAGATCGTGTATCAATGACGGTCACAACATTACCACGTAGGTTAATGATGCCAAGAACATAATCAGGAGCACCTGGTACCGGTGCAATTTCTGTATAGCGGAGTACTTCACGTACCTGCATTACATTAATTCCGTATGTTTCTTCTTCTAGTTGGAACGTCACCCACTGAAGCACTTCGTCGTTAGACTTGTCTTTTCTTACTTCTACTTCGTTAGTCTGAGACATACCTTTTCCTCTCTAAGTCGATTCCGACATCAATGTATTATTATTTCTCTAGTGCTTTTACATCAAGCCCTGCATTAAGCATAGCTATCAATGCTTCAACATGGATCAAAGCACACATTTTTTCTTTTACCATTCCAGCAAGCCACGGCCTTTTGCCTGCCTGTTCTCGCCAGCGGACCTTCTCTGAGCTTAGCAATTCTGTACCCATAAGCTGAGTACTTGCTAACCCCCACATACTGTCACCAAGCATGACGATGTATTGATAACCTTCTTTGTAGCTATCATCATGGAGCTTTTCTGCCATTACCCATTTTGCCGTATCGACAACATCTAGCTGATTATCTTTATTCGTTTGCAGTCCAAGGTACCAAGCAGGTCGACCGATTAAATGATTGAGCGTTGCCATACGGTGGATCCCCCCAAGTTCATCAAGAGGCACCGCAAACGTCACGCCATTCACTTCAAAATAGAGCACTTGAAAATCTCGTGTTCTCGCAGTGCTTTGCCATGTACCAATTCCAGAGTAGCCCGCTTGCGTTTCAAGTTCGACTTCAGCCGTCGGTTGCTCAACCACTTCCACGTCAACAGCAAATTCTTCAACAGTGTCTGCCGCAGTCAGAATTTCAACTTCAGGTTCTGTTTCCAAGGTATCGGCGGGAATATCCCATTCTTGGATCTCTTCAACAATTTCAGTCACTGGTTGAGTTTTTAAAGCGATCTGAACGGTGTTTTGCTCCATGATCTCTTCCAGCTCTAACTCTGCCACTGGATTACTTGATTCTAGCTGGCTTAATAAGCGCTGCACATCATCTAAATTCGGCAGCTCAAACTCAACCACTTCAGCATGGTAATAACTTTTTTCCGGTACAGATTGCACCGATGTCGAAAGCGCTAACTCAGGTTCAGCAAGGGACAATTCTTTTTGCTCTTCCGCTTTCAGCTCAAGTTCAATCGCTTCTTCATCTAGTAACGCTGTAAAGTAGTCATCGAGTGCTTGTTCACTGGATAAAAATGGCCCACTACTCATCAATAGCTAGCCTCTCTAAATAAATCAGCAACTGTTTATAAGCAAAAACACCACGGCTACCTTCAGCAAAATGAGAAGCAGGCAAGCGCTTTAAACTCGCATCACGAAACTTGGTGTCTATAGGTACAGCAGAGCTCCAAACTTGCTCTGGGTAATCTTTTTTAAGTTGATTCAGCGTTTGCAAAGAAGCCCGGGTTCGCTTGTCGTACATAGTCGGTACGATAGTCACTTTAAACGATCGGCTACGAGATTTTTGCATGATGGCTAAGGTGCGAATCATCCTTTCGAGCCCTTTCATAGCCAGAAACTCAGTCTGCACTGGAATTAAGATACGATCGCTGGCGGCCAATGCATTAACCATCATTACCCCTAAGATTGGAGGACAGTCGATCAATACGTAGTCATAATTATGGCGCAATGCAAGAAGCGCACGTTTCAAAATCAGCCCCATCCCACTGCGGTTGCCCATGACTCTATCTAAAGTGGCTAGAGACATATGGGCAGGGATGAGATCAATGCCTTCAACATCGGTTTTTAGGATAAGAGGGGTAACGCTTTGCTCTGTTAACTCACGTTGCTGAAATAGGTCAAACAGGCTGACGGGCACGCCATCAGAATCATAACCTAAGTATGTAGTAAGCGAGGCGTGAGGGTCAGTATCGACCAACAGCACTCTTTTGCCTTGCTGACTTAGCAAACCGGCAAGCGTAATCGTTGTGGTTGTTTTACCCACACCGCCTTTTTGGTTTGCAATACTCCATACAATCATTGAACTTCCTTTATGCGAGGCCAACTTCAACTAACATTCGTTCTGATATACGCTCTAACGGTAAATCTTCAGACGAGATCCCAGCTTTTGCGACAGCTTGCGGCATACCATACACCACGCAACTTTCTTCATCCTGAGCCCAAATGGTTGCCCCTGCGGCTTGTAACATTCGAGCCCCTTCACGACCATCGGCTCCCATACCAGTCAATATCATTGACAGCACTTTATCTGCATAGATCTTCGCCGCAGAACCGAATGTTATATCAACACACGGCTTATAATTCATACGCTCACCACCATCGATAATGCGCAATTTTGCACTACCCGGACGGCCCTCAATCATCATCTGTTTACCACCCGGAGCCAAGTAAGCAACGCCTGGGCGCAATGCATCGCCATCTTCTGCTTCTTTCACTTCAATTTTACACAGTGAGTTGAGCCGGTTTGCAAATGCAGCAGTGAAGGTGGCAGGCATGTGTTGAATTAGTACGATCGGATGCGGATAATTCGCAGGTAACTTCGTCAATATTTTTTGTAACGCAACCGGGCCCCCTGTAGAGGTACCGATAGCGGTCAACTGATATTTTTTACCTGTAGCTTTAAAGCGAGCCAATGTGCCCATTGATTTCGGCGCAGGGGAACTCGCCGTTGTAGCCGCTGTTCTATTGGCAAACGGCGACGATGTGCTCGGCGCTGGGCGTGAAACCAAAGGTCTTCTCAGCATCCCTTTTTTCGACGCGATTTGAATAACCCGTTGTTGTAATAAAGCGACAGCCTCATCACGGTTACGGGCAATATCTTCAAATTTTTTCGGTAAGAAATCTAACGCTCCAGCATCTAAAGCATCTAGCGTTGCTTTGGCACCATCATGAGTCAGCGATGAGAACATCAAGATTGGGATCGGGTTCGCAGCCATAATTTCACGGACAGCAGTAATGCCATCCATAACTGGCATCTCAATATCCATTGTGATGACATCAGGCTTTAAGATTCTCGCTTTTTCTACGGCTTCTTTACCGTTAGTTGCAACATCAATCACTTCTAGACGGGTGTCAGAGTTAATAATTTCACTCACACGCCGTCTAAAAAAGCTCGAATCATCAACGACTAATACTCTAATCGCCATGGGTGTCCTTATATTGTGTGCTCATTTAAATGCGGGAAGCAGCAGCATACTGCTTAAGCAAATCTGGCACATCTAGTATTAGTGCAATATGTCCATCGCTGGTAATCGTTGCCCCAGCCATACCCGGTGTTTTTTGAAGAAGCTTATCTAGTGGTTTGATTACCACTTCTTCTTGGCCAATTAAGGTATCAACCACAAAACCAACTCGCTGGCTACCAATCTGAACAATAACAACATGTCCATGACCTTTACGCAGTTCTATTTTACCCGCTTTAGGTGCTAGCCAATTCTGTAAGTAGAAGAGTGGTATCGATTTTTTACGTACTATGATGGTCAGTTGTCCATCAACGACGTTCGTCCGGCTAAGATCAAGATGGAAGATTTCATTCACGCTCGCAAGCGGTAGAGCAAATGGATGCCCTGCGACCCCAACCATCAATGTCGGTAAGATAGCGAGTGTTAGCGGCACTTTGATCGTAATCTTAGTCCCTTTGCCCATCTCAGAATCGATGTCAATTGAACCATTGAGTGTATTGATGGCTGTTTTTACAACATCCATCCCAACACCACGACCAGAAATGTCTGAAATTTGCTCTTTACTGGAGAATCCCGCCATAAAGATTAAGTTAAAACACTCTTTATTGGAGAGACGCGACGCCGCATCTTCATCCATCATGCCTCGTTTAACTGCAATACTACGCAGCTTATCTGGGTCCATACCGCCGCCATCATCGACGATAGCTAGCTCAATATGATCACCTTCTTGCGAAGCTGAGAGTATGATTTTACCCGTGCTTGGCTTTCCAGATTTGCTACGCACATCAGGCATTTCAATGCCGTGGTCAACTGAGTTACGCACTAAGTGGATCAATGGGTCTGCAAGCGCTTCAACCAAGTTTTTATCAAGGTCTGTTTCTTCACCGCGCATTTCAAGCACGATGTCTTTTTTCAGGGTACGTGCAAGGTCTCGAACCACGCGAGGGAAACGACCGAACACTTTCTTAATCGGTTGCATGCGCGTTTTCATGACAGCGCCTTGCAAATCCGCAGTAACTACATCAAGGTTAGCCACCGCTTTTGCCATCTCTTCGTCGTTGCTATTAAGCCCTAAACTCAGCAAGCGGTTACGCACTAGCACCAATTCGCCAATCATGTTCATAATGATGTCGAGCGTTGATGTATCAACACGGACTGTTGTTTCCGGCTGAGTTTGCGCTTTTTTAGCCACAGCAGGTGCTGATACTTCTTTTTTCTCAGCCACTGCAACCGGAGCTTTCGCAGGGGAAGAGGTGGCTGGAGCCGTTACTTTAGGCTGAGGAGCAGGTGTAGGTTTCGCCGCTTCAGCTTTCGGTTTTGCGGTCTCTGTTGGTTTTATAGGCTCTGCTGGCTTCACATTTTCAGAAGCAGGTCTGGTTGCCATTTCCAACTCTTCTGGCAATGGCCCTTTTCCTGAGCCATGCAGTTCGTCAAGAAGCTTTTCAAACTCCTCGTCCGTCATCAAATCATCGCCACCACCAGCAGAAGCTTTAGGTGCCGCTGTTGATTTAGGCGGAGTAGTTGGTTTCACTGTAACCTCAGGAGCGGGTTCAACGGTTGGAGCTTTGCCTACGCCGTGCAGTTCATCAAGCAGCTTTTCAAATTCGTCATCCGTAATGTCACCACTAGCAGCCACTGATGCACTTGGGGCTTTAGGCGCTGGGGCCGCTGGTGCGGCATTTTCAGAATGAGCATTAGGCGCGGTGCCCTTGCCATGTAATTCGTCTAACAGTTTTTCAAATTCATCTTGCGTGATTTCATCGATAGAATTTGACGCGACAGCCTTTGAGGCCACTGGTTGAATGACTTCCGGTTCAGGCGCTTCGATAGCGGCCTCTTCCTCGACTTCAACTTCAGCAATAACAGGCTCCACTTCGTCAATTTCATCTTCAGAAGCAGGACGACACAATTTATGAAGTTCATCGAGTAGAGCGGGATCTGCAGGCTCTAAGGGTTCTTGATCTTGAACAGCGCGAAACTGTGCGTTAACGGTGTCTAAAGCTCGTAACATCGTATCCATCAAGCTCGATGTTACACTTCTTTGGCCATTGCGTAAGATATCAAATACGTTCTCGGCACCGTGGCACGTCTCAACCAGCTCGGTGAGGGCAAGAAACCCGGCCCCACCTTTAACGGTATGGAAACCGCGGAAAATCGCATTTAATAACTCCCTGTCTTCGGGGTTGTTCTCAAGTTCAACCAATTGCTCTGAGAGCAATTCGAGAATTTCACCTGCTTCAACCAAAAAGTCCTGAAGAATGTCGTCGTCTAATTCGTAGCTCATACGTTACCCCTAAAAACCAAGACTCGATAACAAATCATCGACTTCGTCTTGAGATGAAACCGCATCGGCTCTTTCATGAGGGTTCAAAATAGGACCTTCAGGTTCGATAGATGGGTTCTTCTTGTCTGTTTTTTGTTCTATTTGGTTAGCCCCAAAGGCAGTGAGAATCTCAACTAGGCGTTTCTCAACTTCATTAACCAGCGTAATAACACGCCGAATTATTTGGCCAGTGAGATCTTGAAAGTCTTGAGCCATCAATATCTCAGTTAGCTGACCTCGCAATTCGCTGCTGTTGCCTTCAACTTGTGATAGTAGATCATCAATACGGTGACAAAGTGCTTTAAACTCAATGAGATCAATACGTCCATGCATCAACTCATTCCATTGTGGACGCACTTTTAACAGACCTTCGTGAAGGCTGTCAGCGATCGGCATACATCGATCCACTGCATCCATTGTTTTATTCGCAGCCACTTCCGTTTTATCAATTACGTATTGAAGACGATCCCTTGCATCTGGAATTTCGTCATTTGCAATCTCAGCCATGCGTTCATCAAGGTTGAACTGTTTGAGCGATTCATGCAGTTCCCTTGTCAAAGTGCCTATTTCTTGCAGCATTGGATTGCTTGCTTTGTCGTAGGTCTCTTTAAAGAGTTGATTCGCCTGATCTTGCTGTCCATTTTCCAGTAGCTGAACGAGTTCTTTTGCTTGTTCTAATGAAATCATCGATTAGCCTTTTCGCGCATAAATGAATAGAGCACCTTTTGTCTGTGACCACACGCTTTATAAACGCTCGAAAATTTTATCCAGTTTTTCTTTAAGCGTAGCAGCAGTAAAAGGTTTTACGATATAACCATTCACACCTGCTTGAGCAGCCTCGATGATTTGTTCGCGTTTTGCTTCTGCGGTGATCATCAGAACAGGCAGATGCTTAAGTTCTGCGTCTGCTCGGATATTTTTCAACAAATCGATGCCTTGCATGCCCGGCATATTCCAGTCTGTAACCACAAACTCAAAATCACCTTTCTTTAGCATAGGCAACGCTGTCAGGCCATCATCTGCTTCTTGGGTATTATTGAAGCCCAAATCACGAAGTAGATTCTTAACAATACGGCGCATTGTTGAAAAGTCGTCAACAATAAGGATCTTCATGTTTTTATTCAAAATTGCCTCCACTGAGCTCGAAATCAGTGATATTAGTCATTTTGCGTCCAAGAACTTAACTTCGTTCTTAGTCGCTGCATAGATTGGCTTAGTATCTGGCTAACGCGGGATTCGCTAACACCTAGAACTTCACCAATTTCTTTTAAGTTTAGCTCTTCATCATAATAGAGCGAAAGTACCAAAGCTTCACGTTCTGGAAGTGATTTTATTGATTCAACCAATGCTTTACGAAACGATTCATCGGCGACTCCCTTAAATGGCGAGTTGTCTTCATCGTCATCCAGAGGAGAAATTGCATCATCAGAAATACCTAAATCTTCGATTCCGACAATCCGTGAGCAATTAATGTCAGTTAATACAGTATGGTACTGATCCAGCGACATGCCTAAATACTTCGCAACTTCTGTATCAGTTGGGTTTCGGTTTAGCTCACCTTCTAGAACTGAAATTGCATGGGTTATCTCTCGGTTGTGTTTATGAACCGAGCGTGGAACCCAATCACCACGCCGAATATCGTCGAGCATAGCTCCACGAATTCGAATTCCTGCGTAGGTTTCAAAGCTTGCACCTTTACTCCCATCATAATTTTTTTGTGCTTCAAGTAGGCCTATCATACCGGCTTGTATTAGATCTTCGACCAATACGTTTGGTGGCAGGCGACCTGCTAAATGGTGTGCAATACGCTTAACCAATACAGAGTATTTTTCTAAAAATGCTTGTTGGCTCTTTAGGTTTCCGTGTTGGTCATAAGTAAGCGCTTTATTCACCGAATGGTTCCCCTACACTTTCTGTTCTATTTAGCAAACGCTCGACAAAAAATTCCAGATGGCCTGTCGGCGTTCTTGGAATTGGCCACGTTAACGCTTTACTTGCCAACGAGCTGATTGCCAGTGCCGCAGGTGACCGTGGAAACGCATCGACCACTATTTTTTGTTTTTTTACTGCTTGTCGCACTTTATCATCCAAAGGTATGCAAGCAACAAGTTCAAGGCTCACATTTAGGAAT
This sequence comes from Vibrio sp. V08_P9A1T1, assembly GCF_963874405.1. NCBI lineage: Bacteria > Pseudomonadati > Pseudomonadota > Gammaproteobacteria > Vibrionales > Vibrionaceae > Vibrio > Vibrio sp. V08_P9A1T1. The sequence goes on along the minus strand of NZ_CAWNIB010000188.1, from coordinate 4,123 downwards.
CTTTCTGTCACTAAAGTTAATTTAGCAAATAATTCCCGTCCTTCACGATAACTTCTCACCATATTGGCCACAATTTTAAAACGTTGCACTTGGTGTTCACGACTTAAGAGCTTGATCAGCGCGTAAGCGTCGGTGATGGATGTCGGTTCGTCACATACCACGATCACTACATCTTGTGCGGCGCGACAGAAGCTCACGACCATATCAGAAATACCTGCGGCTGTATCGATGAGCAGAATATCCATCTCATCTTCTAAACTGCCAAAGGCGCGTATTAAACCAACATGTTGGGCGTGTGACAACTCTGTCATCGACTGTGTGCCCGAGGTCGCTGGAATTATTCGTATCCCAAAAGGCCCCTCGACGATGGCATCTTTGAGTTCACACTCGCCAGCCAGTACATGCCCTAAGTTTCGCTTCGGGCGTATGCCAAGCATCACATCCACGTTAGCTAAACCTAAGTCTGCATCCAACACCATGACTTTTTTGCCTTGACGAGCCATGCAGATCGCCATGCCGAGTGTCACGTGAGATTTACCCACACCACCTTTACCACCAGTCACAGATATGACTTTGGTCAGTGACGGTTGGGTTAAGCGGCGTAAACCGCTCGCTTGGTCATATATCATATTATTCGCCATATTTGTCCGCCGCCTAGAATCTCTCGGAGTCGCTGCTCCAATAGTGAGGTTCATTCTCTGTCGACTTCTCTAGCAATTCGTTTGCCTTTGCAACCATGTACTTCGGCTGGGCAATCACAATATCTTCTGGTACACGCTGGCCATTCGCGATGTAAGCAACGGGCAGTGCGTTTTGAACCACGACACTCACAAATTCCCCTAAGCTCAATGATTCATCAAGCTTAGTCATAATGCACCCTGAAAGAGGGATCCTTCTAAAGTGCTCGATTGTTTCTTGTAATACTTTTCTTTGTGCCGTTGCAGGCAGAACAAGGTAACTGTGGATGATTTCGCCACTCTCTTGCATCAGGGTATCGAGCTGCTCTGATAACCGAACATCACGCTGCCCCATCCCCGCGGTATCAACTAAAATTAAACGCCGATTTCTTAGCTGATATATTACATCGGCTAACTCACTGGAATCTTTAGCAACTCTTACTGGACAACCCATGATTCGGCCATAAATAGAGAGCTGTTCATGAGCACCAATACGGTAGGTATCTGTGGTGACTAGAGCGACGTTATCAGCGCCATACTCCATAGCGGCGCGAGCGGCTAGTTTAGCAATGGTGGTGGTTTTACCAACCCCTGTTGGGCCTAATAGCGCAACCACACCACCACGTTTCAGAATATCTTGTTTGGAAACAGGGACTTGATCAGCCACTAAGCCAAGCAGTGCCTTCCAAGCTTTAGTTGGAGCAGTATCTTCTGGGATATAGCACGCAAGCTGGTCAGCCAGTTCTTGTGAAACCCCCATGCGCTCAAGTCTTTTAATGAGCATGGCACGCAAAGGCTCTCGACGCTCAACTTCTTGCCACATTAATCCTGAAACTTGATGTTCTAACAGGCGGCGTATTGAGGTCATCTCTTCACGCATGTTTTCCAGCTCTGGGTTCGAAACACTCGCCTCTTGCGTTGGGTAACGATCATAACGCGACGGATCTAGCTTCGGCGTTTGACGGGTGGACGCTCTTCTATCCTCTGCAATTAACTTCGCTAATGGCGAATCGGCTCGTAACTCTGCATTACCGTGTCCTGAGTTGGTGTTAGATGAACCTGATTGACGTTGCAATAATGCAGAGAGCGAATCTTCATTTTCGGCGTGATAGTCCGAATCTGAGCCACTTGGTGCGCTGTACTGCTTTAACATATTTGCAAAACGTTTGGTCATTGAACGCCCAGTGTCTGCGCTGTTTTGCAGGCTGACTCGATCATCATCCAACTCACGAGAGGATTTGTTCAAAGACGGGGTGACTTGGGTGTAACCTTGTTGTCTAGGCTGCGAATTATAGCGCTTGGCACTGTTTTGCTGGGTGGGCTGTTCACCATCCACAGCGGCAACGATTTCCACACCACCCGCGACTTTTTTATTCGACATGATCACCGCTTCCGCACCAAGCTCTTCTTTCACTTGCAGCAGCGCTGTTCGCATATCTTTGGCAAAAAATCGTTTTATTTTCAAAGCAGATATCCGTGTTTAAATGGCTAAAGCCCGATTAGGTAACAGCAGTTTCGTTAGTTACCAACGGCTTGAACAATCCGAATTTGTTTCTCGTCAGGTATTTCTTGATAAGAGAGCACACGCAAATTAGGTATCGTGTTTTTCACAAACTTCGCCAAAGTTGAACGAAGCACACCAGACGTGAGTAACACGGCGGGCTCACCTTTCAATTCTTGTTCTTGCGTTGCATGGCTCAGTGCAGCCTGTAAACGCTCTGCTAAGCCTGGCTCAATACCTGCCGATTCTCCTCCTGACGCCTGCATGGTTTGATGCAATATTTGTTCCAGCTCAGGAATCAGTGTTATCACTGGTAGTTCAGGTTCTATCCCATTGATTTCTTGGACGATTAAACGCTTCAATGAGATTCGAACGGCCGCCGTTAGGATGTCAGGTTCTTGACTCCGCCCAGAATACTCCGCCAAGGTTTGTATTATGGTTCGAATATCTCGGATTGGAATCGCTTCATTGAGTAGGTTTTGCAGTACCTTGACGACTGTACCCAACGGCAGTTGATCTGGAACGAAGTTTTCAACTAGCCTTGGCGCTGAGCGACCCAGCATTTCAATTAAGTTTTGAACCTCTTCATGACCAATCAGTTGCGAGGCGTTATTAGTGAGAAGCTGACTCAAATGAGTGGCGAGTACGGTCGATGAGTCCACAACTGTGTAACCGAGAGCTTGTGCGTGTTCACGTTGTTCTTCACGGATCCAAACCGCTTCAAGGCCGAATGCAGGGTCGAGTGTGCGTTCACCGTCAATAACACCATAGACTTGACCAGGGTTAATCGCCAGTTCTTGATCTGGGCGGATCTCCGCTTCGCCAACAGCTACCCCCATTAAGGTAATGCGATAACTATTGGGTGTTAATTCTAAATTGTCACGAATATGCACTGCGGGGATGAGAAAACCAAAGTCTTGCGACAGTTTTTTCCGAACACCTTTTACGCGTTCGAGCAGCTCTCCACCTTGATCTCGGTCCACCAGCGGTATCAATCGATAGCCCACTTCTAAGCCAATCACATCAACGGGTTGAACATCATCCCAAGAGAGCTCTTTTTGAGTGGGTGCTTCGTTGTCCACTTTTGCAGGCAGTTTCTTTTCATCGGCGGTTTTTTTCTGTTTGCGTATCATCCAATACGCGCAACCACCCGCTAACGCGGCTAGCAGTAAAAAAGCAAAGTGAGGCATACCCGGTACAATGCCCATGATGCCGAGAATACAAGCGGTAATCATCAATGCTTTAGGGTTGTCAAACAGTTGGAAGACGACTTGCTCTCCCATATCTTCATCGGTATTTTGACGGGTAACCATCATGGCAGCGCCAATCGAAAGCAGCAATGAGGGGATCTGAGCCACTAAGCCGTCACCAATGGTCAGCAGTGTGTAGATTTGGATCGCTTCTTTAAAACCCAACCCATATTGCGCCATACCAATCGATAAGCCGCCAATAATGTTGATGAACAAAATTAAGATCCCAGCAATCGCATCCCCTTTAACAAATTTTGACGCACCGTCCATTGAACCGTAGAAATCCGCTTCTTTGGTTACTTCAAAGCGTCTCAGCCGCGCTTGGTCTTGATCGATTAAACCCGCATTTAAGTCCGCATCTATGGCCATTTGCTTACCCGGCAAGGCATCTAGGGTAAAGCGAGCACTCACCTCAGAAATACGTCCCGCACCTTTGGTTACTACCATGAAGTTGATGATCATCAAGATCAAAAACACCACTAAACCGACGGCGTAGTTACCACCGATCACCACACTACCAAACGCTTCAATGACGTTACCAGCCGCCCCGGGGCCTTCATGACCATACAATAAAACCACACGGGTTGAAGCGACGTTCAAGGCTAGTCGAAGTAAGGTTGCAATAAGCAAAACCGTAGGAAAAGCAGCAAAATCAAGCGGTCTACGGGTATAGACAGTGACGAGTAACACCACCA
>NZ_CAWNIB010000187.1:0-3218 GCF_963874405.1 Vibrio sp. V08_P9A1T1 | reverse complement strand
TTTCCATGGTTTTCAATCCAAGCCAAGCCCCTTGATTATAGTGATTATGACCAAGGTCTCAAAATGATCATAATGATTAATAGGAGTAGGATTCGCGATATTATTATTTTTATACAAGTGAAAAAGCAGTGAAAGACACTAAGGAAATGGCTCATTTTAGTCATGTTCAGATTTCCAATTGGACTAAACACGACACCTATTGGCTACTCAGTTTATTTGGTACGGCGGTTGGGGCTGGCATTCTATTTTTGCCAATCAACATTGGGTTAGGTGGTTTCTGGCCATTAGTGTTAATGGTCTTACTCGCTTTTCCGATGACTTATCTCTCTCATCGTGGTCTTGCTCGTTTTGTTCTCTCATCGCGCCGTCCTAATGCCGATTTTACCGACGTTGTTGAAGAACACTTTGGCCAAAGGGCTGGTCGCTTGATCTCTTTGCTGTATTTCCTCTCTATTTTCCCAATCTTACTGATTTACGGTGTCGGTCTAACTAACACGGTTGATAGCTTTTTGGTTAATCAAGCGCAGATGGTCGCTCCCCCTCGGGTGCTACTTTCTGGTGGCTTAGTCTTTGCGTTAATTGCCATTATGCTGGGTGGCGAGAAGATCATGTTGCGCGCTTTTGCTGTTATGGTTTATCCATTGGCGGCTATTTTATTATTTCTCTCGCTCTATTTGATCCCGTATTGGTCAGTGCCGTCATTAGCATTGCCGCAAACGAGTGATTTCTTACACACAGTGTGGCTAGCCATTCCTGTCGTGGTGTTTTCTTTTAGCCATGCAGCGGCGATCTCAAGTTTTGCCAATGTTCAACGTCGTCATTATGGCGCGCTAGCGGATAAAAAATCAGAGCAGATTCTGCGTTACACCAGCCTTGTATTGATTCTGTTTGTCTTGCTGTTCGTGTTTTCTTGCGTATTGGCTTTATCACCAGAAGCATTGCAAGAAGCAAAAGTGCAAAATATTTCAGTGCTGACTTACCTTGCCAATGTCACAGATAATCCCTTCATCGCCACTCTAGGCCCTTTAGTGGCGTTTATTGCCATTACCTCTTCCTTTTTAGGGCATTTCCTTGGTGCGCGAGAAAGCCTGACTGGGCTGTTGTGTAAAAACTTTGGCCTGTCATTGCGTCTTGCTGGGCGACTCACCATTGCGATTTTGTTTGTCACGATTTGGATTGTCGCGATACTCAACCCCAGCATTCTGGGAATGATGGAAGCGTTTTCAGGCCCCGTGATCGCTATGATTCTGTTTATTATGCCGATGATTGCTGTATTCAAAGTGCCATCGCTGGCGAAGTATCAACAGCAGATGAGTACACCCTTTGTCATGGCGATAGGGTTATTGGCGGTATCGGCATTGCTTTATAACTTGCTCAATTAAATCAGCCATTGGCTCCGTCACTGGAGCCAAATCAATTACTTGATTTGAGCTTTTGTTATTTGAGGTTGTGTATTATTGAGCGTTGATGCTACCTCCAGAATATCTTGCCACTCATTGTAAGCTGATTGGTACCAAACTTGCTCCAGAATGACCGCTTGTGAATCTTGTGCTTTGGTAAGGTTAGAAACGACGTTGTTGGTTTCATTGTATAAACTGAGCACTGTGGTTTGTAGTGTATCTAAGGATCGGCTGATCGCCGCACAATCGTTGTTAACTTGATCGACACTTAGCAATAGGGCATTGAGAGACGCGATTTGTTGTTGATCTTGAGAGAGCGTTTGTTGATCGTGGTTGATGGTATTTAAAGATGATTGGATATCGCTTTGCAGGCTAGATATTTCACTTTGTGCTTCTACAATAGAGCTAACACCAAACCCTGCCAATATCAAAGAACCTCCCAGTGTAAACGGAGCAAGCACCACGCCAAAAATCGTTTCAAATATCCCTTTCTTACGCTGCGATTGAGCATTCGCAATGGCGGTTTTAAATGCTGCTATCTGCTGTTTCATTAGATCAATTTGGGCGTTAGTGGCGATAATTTCTGCTTGGATGGAAACTTCTTCTTGCTGGATCTGTGCAATAGTTTGTTGCAATGTGTTATGAGCATCTTCCACTTGGCGAGCCCAAGAATTCAATCCCTCATCATAACGTTTTATATTTGATGTAAGACTTTGAATCGGATTTTGTAATGTTAAGATTAATGAAGTTAGCTGCTGTAGTTGAGCGGTGTCAAAACGGGTTTCTAGTGCTTTGAATAACGTTAAAATTTGAACATTAGAATCTTTGAATGTATTCGCAATGGAAAGAACACTGTCCATAATGTCATTTGAAAAATATAAATTACCACTCAAACGCCATTGCCGTACCAGTTTTTGCACCGCATTTAAATTTTGTTCTACCTGAGCATACCAATGTTCTGCATTGCCTTGATCAATATAAGTTTCAACAACGCCTTGGCATGCAGAATTTAGTAACACCATAGCGCTAATAGATGCAGGAATGTCGGTTTGAAGTTGCTCGCTGGCTGATTGATTCATGATGGTCCTCGAAAAAGAATAAAAGGGGGCGTAACCCCCCTTAGTAATGTTTAAGCTGCTTGTTTTACTGCAGGTGCTAACTCTTTCGTTTCGATAGCTATTTTTGCGCTAGCTAGCTGTTTAGCAAGTTCAACCGCATCATCCCATTCGTTTTTCGCTGCGTCAGACATCACTTTTTCCATAATAATGCTCTGCATGGATGCACCATTATTAAGCTTGGTTACTACATCATCTAACTCGTTACCAAAGACAGTCCACGTCGTTTCAAAATCAGATAATACTGATGTCGATGTTTCAATCGCTGAAACGACGGCGCTACTGGCATTGGAAAGCCCCTGTAAAGCGATAATCTGTTGTTGATCTTCAGCTTTTTGCTTTTGTTCTTGCGCGATGCTGTCGTAGTCATCATCAATTTGATTTTGTAATACGCCCCACGTAACACCACCAGCAATAATCGATGCCGCGCCAACGGCTGCGATACCGCCGGAGACTACAGCTGTGGTACCAGCGGTTGCGATGGTAAGCGCAACGCCTGCGACGAGCATAAAGATGCCAACACCAACCGCAACTTGTGCATAGACTAGATCTTTATTCAGTTTCTCAATGGCTGCACGATTGTTGTCTATTGCGTTATTCATGCTTTCAATATCTGTTTGTAAATCGATAATTGTTTTTTGAATATTGGTCGCACCATTGACTAAGTCATCATGTGCTGCTTGCATTTTCACCCCCCAATCAG
>NZ_CAWNIB010000186.1:0-3220 GCF_963874405.1 Vibrio sp. V08_P9A1T1 | reverse complement strand
GCAAATTTTAGCGTTATACTGCCCGCCCCAAATTGTGAGAGGATTTTTTGTGGAACGTGAAATGTCAGTGATCATTGGTTTGTGTAACCCTAAAAGCCCAACCAACGTGGGTGGTGTGATGCGCGCAGCAGGTTGCTACCAAGCGTGCGCGGTTCGCTACAGTGGTGAGCGTTATGATCGCGCAGTGAAATTTCAAACCGACACAAAAAACATTCAAAGTAAAATCCCGCTCACCGCGATGGTAGAGATCACGCAGGACTTGCCAAGTGAGATGAAAATCGTCTGTGTTGAACTGGCAGAAGGGGCCACACCACTGCCCGAGTTTATTCACCCGGAAAAAGCGCTGTATGTGTTTGGCCCTGAAGATGGTTCTATTCCACAAGAGATAGTTAACCAAGCCAGTGAGGTTGTATACATCCCAACAATTGGTTGCATGAATTTGGCCGCGAGCGTCAATGTGCTGCTGTATGATCGATTGGCAAAATCCAAGCTCGATATTGATCACAGCCAACGTATTCTCGATAGCCGAGATGTGAAAAATCGTTTGAAGTTTAAACGTACTGAACAACCTGCCACTTAAGGCTGCAATCGAAGCCAATGAAACAAGCGAACGTTCTTCACTCAATAGAGCCTAACGCTCACTTATTTCATTGGCAGTCATAACGGCCAACTCTCGCTAACGAATATCCAACTGTTTAAGAACCGACGGATAACCCCAACCATCTTCACCAACTTTAACTTCGTCTCCCGTTAAATAGTGATAAAGAGTGGGCGCAAGTGAGCCATTTTCGACTGAACCGAGCGGCGTGGCTTGATTGCCAATTGGACTCCCCCAAAAACCGATAAAAGCATCTTTTTCTAGATAGCTTTCACCCGCATGACGTCCCGGAACTTTAGTATTAAAGCCAACGCCCTCTTTAGGAAATAGGTTAATGGTGCCCGCACGGTCGTCTTCATAAATAGCAGCGAGCTGATTAACCGAATCTGGACGGGGCGTAAAACGTGTTAACTCTCGCCACTGCGCACTTGAGCACCACGTCTCAGCTTGATTCGCTTTAGCGTGATAAACACAACGTTCGACGAGTTGTGCATAATGTTCTAGCTCGTCAGATGAAGGAGGCGACAAATAAGCATTTAGCTGCTGAACGCCAAGCAGCAATGGCTGTTCCGATTTAGCAAAATAGCGCAGTTTATCACCCTTTTTTTCAATCCATTCATCCACTCGTTTACCTTGCCGCTCGCCAACCAACCGTACAGAACAGTCCGTTAAATCACATGGTTTTTCTCTCACAACTAAATAATCTAGGCTTTCAGCAAGTCGCGCTACGGTTTCATCGATCACATCAACCTGCTGCCCTGGCTTAGAATGGATCGGTTGCCAACGGATCAACTCTTGATAAACCGGTTGAACTTCCCATCCAGCTTCTGCATTAAAGAAATCCATCATAAAATTTCCACCCGCAGTGGAAGCGACGACCACATCAATCCCTTTGTTTGACGGCGCGTTAATCGCATTCGTCATTTTTGGCCCTTCTCCCTCATCCGATGAGATTTTCTTCACCTTGAGTTTTATTCCCAGTTGCGACGCTAGCGGTTCAAAGATCTGTTTTTCTGGGTTGAGGGAGAAATAAACAGGCGCTAAACCATGATCGCCAGCCATGCCCCATAACGTGCGGTCATATACTCCCGCGTCTTGATAGGTTGCTTCTATTTGCGCTAGCCAGTAATCGAGGCGGTTTAGTTCCCCAGTTGGCATGATGACTTCATCGCTGAATGGGCCGCTAAAATGAGCAAAATGATCCGGCCATGGATTATAAATCAGCGTATAGTCGGGCATTCCTTTCAGTTCTTTTTGTGCAAGTTGTTTCAACTGGTGAGCAAGCACTTGATGGCGAGTCCAGCGAGTATAAAAATCCCACTTGCTTATCTGCTGATAGCGCGTGACCTCTTCAACTAATGTCGCTCGCAACTGTTGGAGTTCACGTTCGACAATCGCGCGCTCTTTCAGCTCACGCACACACCGCTTTTCACCAAAATCACGTAGTGCCTCACCCGCCCCCAAATTCACTAAACCATCATAAGTGGTGTGAGCATTCCAATCGTATTGCGCATTGCAGTTGAGGGTGTTGAGGTAAGCGAGGCGATCAAACATCGTTTGTACTTGGTTTTTAACCAGTAAGCGATCAAGCTGCAGTGCATCATTACCAAAAAAGTAATAAGCTCGGTCGGTTGGGCGATCAACAAAGTGGAAATTGGGTATGCCAGTACCGCCTTGGCCGGACACCTTAGCTCCTGTTTTTATGATCGGTAAATTACGCACACTGATCGTTGGTGTTGATGAAATGCCCACTTGAGTAATAGAAGCGCGATGATCACGATACAAGCGTTTAAAAAACGGCAAGTAATGTGGATCGTGATAAGGCTGCTCAGCCAATATCTGCATGAAACGTACTTGCTGCTGATGTTCGGGTTGAACCACCGCCATTGAAGAGGGCTTAGTGCTCAATCGATTGTGGTGATCTTGGTGAGCTTTGCGGATAAATGGCTTACTCGGATCAACCAAACCTTCGATCAGCCCTTGTTGCAAACCATCCACGGTGATCTGCACTGCCATACGACGTTGTTGCTGAGAGCGGAGAAACGCAATCAATGCTTGAGGATCATCATCAAATGCTTTTTGTAACCAGGAATTTAGTGCTTGTTCTCGCTCTTGCTGATAGACAAATTGGCGGTAGCCTTTTAATACGTTCATACGCACAAAATCAATCAAAGTAACCGTGATTGCCTCTGCTTTGTTGTTCACACGTGCTGTATTTTCTGGCTTTGCATCTTCTAATACCCCAAAAAGGGTTTGCTTCATCTCTCCTTCATCCATCCCATTAGCAGCCTGACTAATAATTTGGATCACTATCGGTTGGATTTTATTAATCAGTAATCGATCGGGTTCACTTGACGTCAGATATTGATAGTGATCCGGCAATCTCTCAAGCTGTTGCCACTCACCAATTTCAACCAAGGCATCATACACAGTCACCATGGCCGCAATAAATTGGGCATCCACTTTAATCCCTTCATGATGCCCTTGATCTTTAATATTTTCTTTTTGTTCACTCACCACCTCTTCCCCATAATGGTAGAGGCTATGCTCGAATCCCTTTAAAACCTTTGCGTCATAAACAGTACTTAAATACTGTTTAAATACATCATCATTTTCTAACCC
>NZ_CAWNIB010000185.1:0-3275 GCF_963874405.1 Vibrio sp. V08_P9A1T1 | reverse complement strand
GGATTTTAGAGAACAAATGCGCTTACGAGCTGATCCGATGACTTCATCATCATGTCTCTCTTAGCAGTATGAAATCATATCTCTATCCGTTATTACACTTGATTATGTCGCTGTTTATAGAGACACCCTTAGTTTCCTATCATTTGTTAAGCTCTGCGTTAATGAGCAGAAGATCAAAATAATGAGTTAATTAACAAAAAACGATATTGCAAGTAACAAAATTGTGTTCGAACGCTCATAAATGCTGTTTTTTAATTTTCGTGGGAAGAAAAATGTGCAAAATTTGCCACACACAAACATTGTGTACACAAAAAATAAACAAGGACACTTACTATGACTCGAACAAAACAACATACTCTTCTCGGAGAGTGTATCGCGGAGTTTATCGGCACCGGATTGCTGATTTTTTTCGGTGTAGGCTGTGTTGCTGCCTTAGTTCTTACTGGCGCACAATTTGGTCAGTGGGAAATCAGCATCATGTGGGGCTTAGGTGTGGCAATTGCCATCTATTGCACTGCGGGTGTTTCTGGAGCTCACATTAATCCGGCGGTGACCATTGCACTGGCCGCCTTCCACGGCTTCAACAAAGCAAAAGTACTTCCCTATATTGCGGCGCAAATGCTCGGTGCATTCTGCTCTGCTGCTCTGGTTTACGGCTTGTACAGCAACCTTTTTACTGATTATGAAATCGCACACAATTTTGTACGCAGCAGTCAAGAAGCGTTAGCCACAGCGGGTATTTTTTCTACCTACCCTAATGCTTCATTATCATTTGTTGGTGCATTGGCGGTCGAATTTGTCATCACAGCAGTACTAATGTTCGCTATTTTGGCACTAGGTGATGAAAATAACGGCGCACATCGCAATGCAATGAACCCATTGCTGATTGGTATTCTGATTGCGGTTATCGGTGGTTCACTTGGCCCATTGACTGGTTTTGCGATGAACCCTGCGCGTGATTTTGGCCCTAAATTGTTTGCCTACTTAGCTGGCTGGGACTACGCACTAACAGGTGCAAAAGATATCCCATACTTCATCGTACCTATCATTGCTCCTATTGCTGGTGCCTGTTTTGGGGCATGGGCTTACCCTAAATTTATTGGCGCGTACTTACCCACTGTCGGCGTAGGCTGCACCATTCCAAACCAGTGTGATGACGTAGAAGAAAGTGAGCAAGCTCACGTCTAAAATAACGACAACACTTTATAAAACGATTAACGTGAAAGATAAGGAAAAGACCATGACTGAGCAGAAATATATTGTTGCCCTTGACCAAGGAACAACAAGCTCACGTGCTGTAGTGTTAGATCATGATGCTAACATTGTCAGTGTTTCTCAGCGTGAATTTACCCAGATCTACCCTCAAGCTGGCTGGGTTGAACATGATCCACTGGAAATTTATGCGACGCAAAGTTCGACGCTAGTAGAAGCACTTGGCAAAGCTGGTATTCGCAGTGATGAAATTGCGGCGATTGGTATTACCAACCAACGTGAAACTACGGTGGTGTGGAACAAAGAAACGGGTAAACCAGTCTACAATGCGATTGTATGGCAATGTCGACGTACCGCATCCATTTGTGAAGAATTGAAAGCCCGCCCAGGGCTAGAAGAGTACATTCGTGAGAATACAGGCCTAGTGCTTGACCCTTACTTCTCTGGCACCAAAATCAAATGGATTTTGGATAATGTCGAAGGGGCTCGTGAAGACGCCGAGGCTGGAAAACTGCTGTTTGGTACAATTGACTCGTGGCTCGTTTGGAACATGACACAAGGCCGTGTTCACGTTACGGATTATACCAATGCCTCTCGCACTATGCTTTTCAATATCAACAACTTGCATTGGGATGAGAAAATCCTAAAAGAGTTTGATATTCCTTTGTCTATGATGCCTGAAGTGAAGAAATCTTCCGAAGTTTACGGCCAAACCAACATTGGTGGTAAAGGCGGGACACGTATTCCTATTGCTGGAATTGCGGGTGACCAGCAAGCTGCGCTTTATGGGCAGATGTGTGTTGAGGCGGGTCAAGCAAAAAATACTTACGGCACTGGCTGTTTCTTATTGATGAACACAGGTAAAGAGAAAGTCACCTCACATAATGGCTTGCTAACAACTCTAGCTTGTGGCCCTGCTGGTGAACCTCACTACGCGCTTGAAGGTGCAGTCTTTATGGGCGGTGCATCGATTCAATGGTTGCGTGATGAATTGAAACTGATTTCAGATGCGCATGACTCAGAATATTTCGCTACGAAAGTTGATACGGCCAACGGCGTTTATGTTGTGCCAGCGTTTACTGGTTTAGGCGCACCGTATTGGGATGCTTATGCCCGTGGTACGATTGTTGGTTTAACGCGTGGCGTGAATTCGAACCATATTATTCGTGCGACCTTGGAAAGTGTCGCTTACCAAACACGTGATGTACTTGATGCAATGCAAGCTGATTCTGGTATTAAACTGTCTGCGTTACGCGTAGACGGTGGCGCGGTAGCCAATAATTTCTTAATGCAATTCCAATCAGATGTGCTTGATACCGAAGTACACCGTCCTAAAGTGACGGAAGTGACCGCGCTAGGAGCCGCCTATTTAGCTGGTCTTGCGGTTGGCTTTTGGGGAAGCTTGGATGAGCTTGCTGATAAAGCCGTGATCGATAAAACATTCGTTCCTCATCAAGATGAAGAGAAGCGCGATCGTCGCTATAAAGGTTGGAAACGTGCGGTGAAATGTGCTCAAGCTTGGGCAACTATGCACGATGACGAAGAGTAATACTTAGCCTTATGGCCTCTATGTATCCCCCTGCTAGAGGCTTTTTGCTTGGCTATTTATGCTTTTGCTCTCTGATTTATCGATAAAAATGCTCTGTCATCGTGGCAGAGCATTTTTTTACACGTCAATTTTTATTATTTTGGGTTTATCATGCAGCGCTTTTGGCGTCAGCCGTTTTTTTTTCTCGTTGCATCTTTGCTAAAAAGTAGATATTTACGCAGGCGATAAAACCGTTGGTGAGCACTACAGGCCATGAATCAATCATTAGTCCGTAAGCGGTAAACAGTGCACAACCAACAAAATTAAGAATACGCAGTTTAACGATATCTTTCATTGTCAGCGAGATTGCCACCATGATCGAAGCTGCATAGCCCAAAATTTCAACCACATTCATTTCCATAATTTGACCCTCTTAATATATGCCGAACGATGTCGGTACCAATCTTCTCGCCGTGAGATAAGTGAGGAAGCTCCGTGCCTCGAATGGTCATAATTGATTTACTGTGTATAAATA
>NZ_CAWNIB010000184.1:0-3318 GCF_963874405.1 Vibrio sp. V08_P9A1T1 | reverse complement strand
CCGTAATACAGCAGCGAGTGATTGCCATCTTTTTGCTCGCCGCTCTTTGTTGGGTATTTGAACCGATCCCAATCTATGCCACATCGGTAGTCGTGATCGTGCTAGAGCTCCTAATGGTATCGGATAAAGGTATCTGGTTTATGAGGCTTGCTGAGGGAGAAGCTCATTTTGGTGCCTTGCTAAAACATACTGATATCATGGCGACGTTTGCCAGCCCAATTATTATGTTGTTTTTGGGTGGCTTTTTCTTAGCCATGGCCGCCACTAAGTATCGCTTGGATGTCAACCTTGCACGAGTGCTGCTCAAACCATTTGGCCAGAATCCCAAGTATGTCATGTTAGGCTTGATGTTAATTACTGGCATCTTCTCGATGTTTATGTCCAATACCGCAACAACAGCGATGATGCTTTCCATCTTAACGCCAGTCATCGCAGTGTTTGGCCCAAAAGATCCAGGGCGAATTGCTTTTGCTTTGTGTATTCCGGTCGCCGCTAATATTGGCGGTATAGGTACGCCAATAGGTACTCCTCCCAATGCGATCGCATTGAAATATCTGGTCGGTGAAAATTTAATTACCTTTGGTGAATGGATGGCCTTTGGGGTGCCGTTTGTGATCATAATGATGGCACTCGCATGGGTATTGATTAGCGCCATGTTTAAAGCAGAGCAACAAAAAATTGAATTGACCATTAAAGGTAAATTTTTAAAAACACCAAAAGCCATTATTGTGTATGTCACCTTTGCTCTGACCATTCTTCTTTGGTTGATGGGCTCAACCCATGGTATGAACTCTTATACTGTTGCACTGATACCCGTGGCTGTCTTTTCTCTTACTGGCATCATCAACAAAGAAGATCTAAAGAAAATTTCTTGGGATGTGCTGTGGTTAGTGTCTGGTGGTATTGCGCTAGGACTTGCATTAGACAAAACGGGGTTAGCGCAACTAGTGGTGAACAGCATTCCTTTTGCACAGTATTCACCTTACGTTGTTTTATTTGGTGCGGCATTTTTGTGTCTCATTATGGCCAATTTTATGTCACATACCGCCACCGCGAACTTATTAATGCCGATTATGGCCGCGCTTGGTGCTTCAATGACTTCACTTACTCCATTAGGTGGAGAAATCACGTTGATTCTCGTGGTTACCTTTGCTGCATCACTTGGTATGTCATTACCTATCAGTACACCACCTAATGCGTTGGCGCATGCTACCGGGCACGTTCAAAGTAACCAAATGGCTAAAGTAGGGGTTGTCCTCGGTGTGATAGGGGTGCTGCTCAGTTTTGTTATGGTTTGGTTACTTCATGCGGTTGGTCATATCGGTTAGGTAGCATTATGTCGGATAAAAGACTTGTTGCACTCATTGATCGTTATTTTCGCCATCCTGAACGGATGGTGAAACTGCCTTCGGGAAGTATTGTCATTGAGCAAGAAGGTTATAATGATCGACTCTATTTCGTATGGTCGGGAGAATTGAGTGGCTATTACAATGAAAAAGGCGATAAACCGATAAAAGTTTTTTCAGCCGGTGCGGGTGCTTTTATTGGCGTGCACAGTTTTTTTTCTGGTGAATGGATAGCTTCTTCAACAGTGGTGGCTGAATCTACGGTAGAGCTTGCCTGGATCGACCGAACTACGGCCGTCTTAGAAGAAGATCAATATGGACCTTTAACCGCCCAGTTTACCCCCGTTATTGTGAATGAATTATCCCGCCGTCAACGACGTGCAACTCAAGAATCAGTGGCAAAAGAAAAAGCATTAGAAAGGTTATATTCGGCTGAGCAAATGACGACCTTGGGCCAGTTAGCGGCGGGCATTGCCCATGAATTGAACAATGCCATCGGGGTAGTGAGTAGCAAATCTGAGCGATTAGAAGTACTGTTTATGGAGCTGCTCGAAGAGGTTCATCCTGAAGCGAGCCTCTTTTTCGATTTTGGCTTGATGTATGGTCAGAAAGTATCGTCAAACGAAGCTAGAAGGCGAGGTGCTCTTTTCGAAAAGCAATACGCCCTGCCTAAAAATGTGGCAAGAGATTTAGCAAAAGCGGTTCCAGAAGACTACTTATCTTCGCACTGGCTGAAAAATCCACATTTAGCTATCCGTTATTGGCAAATGGGCCGTGACTTGCATGATTTACGTTTGGCCTCTAAACATACTGTTGGCATTGTTAAATCAGTAAAACAACTGGGCCGAACTGAAATTACTCAAGATGAAGAGTTCGATATTAACGATACGATCAATCGAGCATTGGCACTATTACAGAGTGATTTACGACGTGTCAGTGTCCGTATTAGGCCAGCTGCATTACCCTTATTTAAAGGATCTCAGACAGAGCTGGTACAAATTTGGGTAAACATCATCAAAAATGCCTGTGATGCGATGGCTAACATAGCAGAGCCAATGATAGAGATACAAACCAAATTAAGTAAACAACGTATATTGGTAACCATTGCTAATAACGGTCCTGAAATTAACGAAGCCACTAGACGGAAAATATTCCAACCAAGCTTCACCACCAAAAAAGGAGGGTTGTCGTTTGGTTTGGGACTAGGGTTATCAATAGTGAAACGCATTGTTTCTGGGTATGGTGGAAATGTCGTACTCAAAAGTGACAATGAAAGAACAATATTTAGAATTAAATTACCCACGGAGAGCGATTATGGAGAAGCTTAATATCATTTGTGTCGATGATCAAAGGGAAGTATTAAGTGCGATACTGCAAGATCTTCAACCACTCACTTCTTGGTTGAATATTGAAGATTGTGAATCGGCTTATGAAGTATTGGATCTAATGGATGAGTTTGACGAACAAGGTGAGCATATTGCGCTGCTGATGTCAGATCATGTGATGCCAGGAAAGACAGGAGTCGAATTATTAACCGAGGTCGCAGCAGATTCCAGATTTAAGAAAACAAAGAAAATTCTGTTAACAGGGCAAGCAACACACACAGATACGATCAATGCGATTAACACTGCAGGTGTAAATAGGTATTTTGAGAAACCATGGAATGCGAAAGAGCTGGTAGATTGTGTTCGCACTTTAGTGACAGAATTCATCTTTGAAGTAGGTTTAGATTATAAAGACTATCACAACGAATTAGATCAGAAAATAGTGCTAGCAAAACTGAGATAAGTGAATAATGCCCAAATAACTTTAACGGCGGCTATTAAAGTGTTTGGGTATTAATCGATGATATTAAAATGGCCAATAAGCTTGTCATCAGCATTCAATATTTGTCCTTGAGAAGATTCTTCATCATAAATAAAATTGAGATGAAGAGTGTCTAAATTGCAATTTATCTGACTTAATATATGAC
>NZ_CAWNIB010000183.1:0-3338 GCF_963874405.1 Vibrio sp. V08_P9A1T1 | reverse complement strand
CAATCTTGCCTGTGTTTGATGTTTTTTTAGAATAACTGTCGAATAAATGAGCGCTTGAACGTTTGCGTAAAAATATGTGATGAAACTCTCATTTTGTTCGCTATACTTTCCGCCCGGTTATGAGCCGGTGCTCAACCCATACAAGCCGTCACACGGAAATGTGAATGACCCCAAGGACTGGACCAGCTAAGTTCCTCTGCTTGTATAAGGTGATCTTAGATGAACAATATGTTCGCATACCCCTCTTTTTGTCACGCTTTTGTTGTACAAAAGGACAATGATTCCTCCTTTGCCAAGTTTTTTGGTTCTACCCTTATTTCCAAATTTCAAACTAGGTAAATACAATGAATATTCTTTTTGGCCTCGTCGGCATTTTAGCGCTGATCGCTTGCGCCTACCTGCTCTCTGAAAATCGATCTTTCATCAATTGGAAAACCGTATCACGTGCTTTATTGCTGCAAGTTGGTTTTGCCGCGCTGGTGCTCTACTTCCCATGGGGACAAAGCGCACTAGCCAGCATCAGCGGCGGTGTGTCGAGTTTGCTGGGTTTCGCCGATGCAGGAATCCGCTTTCTATTCGGTGATTTAGCCGATTCCGGATTTATTTTTGCTGTTCGTGTTCTGCCTATCATCATTTTCTTCAGCGCTCTTATCTCTGCCCTTTATTACCTTGGTATCATGCAAAAAGTCATCGAGTTTATCGGTGGTGGTATTCAAAAATTTTTAGGTACGAGCAAAGCAGAATCTCTGGTTGCTACGGGTAACATTTTCCTTTCACAAGGAGAATCACCACTGCTTGTGCGTCCCTTTTTGTCGCGCATGACACGTTCAGAACTGTTTGCCGTCATGGCCGGAGGCATGGCCTCTGTCGCAGGTAGCGTGTTGGGTGGCTATGCCGGTCTAGGTGTTGAGCTTAAATACCTTATTGCAGCCAGTTTTATGGCGGCACCCGGCAGTTTGATGATGGCAAAAATCATCGTACCAGAGCGCGATGTTCCACTTGATCAAACCAATATTGAGATGGATAAAGCGCAAGAAAGTAATGTGATTGACGCACTGGCGAGCGGGGCGATGAATGGCATGAAAGTGGCGGTGGCCGTCGGTACAATGCTGGTTGCATTTGTGAGTGTGATTGCGATGGTTAACACTGGGCTTGAAAGTTTCGGTGAGTTATTGGGTTTGAACGGCATTACCTTACAACTGCTGTTCGGTTATCTATTTTCACCACTGGCTTGGTTGATTGGTGTACCAAGCCATGAAGTCTTGATGGCGGGCTCTTACATTGGGCAAAAAGTGGTGATGAACGAATTTGTGGCTTTCATTGATTTTGTTGACCACAAGGCGCTGTTGTCGGAACACACCCAAGTTATTATTACTTTTGCTCTGTGCGGCTTTGCCAACATTGGTTCTATCGCGATCCAATTAGGCTCTATCGGGGTTATCGCTCCTGAACGCCGTGCAGAAGTCGCGAATTTAGGTATTAAAGCAGTGATTGCAGGTACGCTAGCTAACTTAATGAGTGCATGTCTAGCGGGCATTTTCATTCTGCTTTAAACGCCCTGTTTGCTTCTCTCAATGCTCACTGCGGTGGGCATTTTTGATCCCTTTTTTGAATGATTGACACCTCAGTAATTGCTGAAAAGCTGATTTATAGCAAATTCCGTTTCTGATGAGCGCGTAGTATAGCTTGCAATTAACTGCGTATCCCAACATAGGCGATACGTTGACATGCTAACTTATTGAGTGCTTGCTATGGAAAATCTTGTTGAACGCTTTTTGCGTTATGTCTCTTTTGATACTCAATCTCACCCTGCCAGCCGCCGTTGCCCGAGTTCAGTAGGGCAAATGACGTTTGCCCATACACTGCATGAAGAATTAATCGCATTAGGCTTAACCGATGCTACGGTTGATGAACACGGCTATGTTATGGCGAAGTTGCAATCGAATGTTGATTACCCTGTTCCTGCGATTGGTTTTATTGCGCATATGGATACCGCGCCAGATGCGTCAGGCAAACACGTTAAGCCGCAAATTGTGGAGAATTATCAAGGTGGAGACATTGCTTTAGGTAAAGGGGATGAGGTGCTGTCACCTATTCAATACCCGGATTTGCATCAACTGCATGGTTACAATCTGATCACGACTGACGGCACCACACTGCTTGGTGCCGATAATAAGGCAGGCATCGCTGAAATTATGACGGCCATTGAGAGGTTAATTGCCGACCCAAGCATCGCACATGGTGATATTTGTATCGGTTTCACTCCCGATGAAGAGATCGGCCGGGGCGCGGACTTATTTGATGTGGAGAAGTTTGGCGCACAGTGGGCTTATACCATTGATGGTGGCCCGGTGGGTGAGTTGGAGTATGAGAATTTCAATGCGGCGAGCGCTGATGTTATTTGCTATGGCGTGAATGTTCACCCTGGGACCGCGAAAGATAAAATGGTGAATGCCATCAACATCGCCGCACAATTTCAGCTTATGATGCCAGCCGATCAAACCCCAGAGACCACGCAGGGCTATCAAGGCTTTTACCATTTAAAATCCGCAGAGATGAGTGTGGCTCGCTCAACCTTGGGTTACATTATTAGAGACTTTGAACGAGAAGGCTTGGAAGCTCGTAAAGCGTTTATGCAGCAGCAAGTGGACCAGTTAAATGCCCGTCTTGAGAAAGGACGAGTTGAGTTGGTCGTGACGGACAGCTATTTTAATATGAAAGAGATGGTCGAGCCTCATCCACAAGTCATTGAACTGGCTAAACAAGCCATGATTGCTTGTGATGTTGAACCGCTGATCAAACCTATTCGAGGTGGTACGGATGGTGCGAGGGTCTCATTTATGGGCCTGCCATGCCCTAATATTTTCACTGGCGGTTATAATTTTCATGGTATTCATGAGTTCATTACCATTGAAGGGATGGAACAAGCGGTAAACGTGATTGTAAAACTGGCTGAAAAGACAGCGTTGGCGAATCAACACTGATAACAAACCTTTCCTTTCGCCAATCTCAAAGGGAGTTTCTCTTCCAAAGCTATGACAGGGCGCATAATAATTGCGCCTTATGCCGACGTTAACTATTCACTCAGTTACAATACCTTTCTAAAATTTCTAACACGATCTCAATCTGCTGCTCTCTAGTGGCTTAGATGTGTTGCTGCTCATTATGCATAAAAATAAAAGAAGGGGATTGATATGGAGAAAGTGGTCGCGGTGTGGGACTTTCTTATCACTCATAAATTGGTGTTTAGTATTTTAATCATGACGTTGATTATTTTGACGCGGCGAGTTGTGCTTTCTCAAATTCGTGGCGATGTCGCACTGATTACCGAGAAGCAG
>NZ_CAWNIB010000182.1:0-3365 GCF_963874405.1 Vibrio sp. V08_P9A1T1 | reverse complement strand
CTTCTGGATTTAATGACACACAATGGCTGATTTCGTACTCGTCATATTCTCGGACTACCCAATGAAGGATCAAACAAGTAGCCCGTATATCATCTTGATTATTAAGTATGTTCCTCATAAATGATAGTGCAAACCACTAAAAAAGCTGACTTGCACTCATAACCGCTCATTTACTAAACAAAAGCATCAGAATGCTTTCCTATACTTAAAAGGTGAAAGCTAAATTTCCAGAAATGCCAAATTGATTATCTCCAGCATAGTTTCCTGCAAGATCGAAACTGACAAGATCTCCGGGGCTGATGCCAATGCCAAACGTCACGGCGTTGTCCAAAGTATCTTCTAAATCGATTTCATAACCCGCACGAAGCTGCGCCCATCCCCAAGCATTACCTTCTAAGCCAAAGCGTAGGTATTGTGTATCATCTTTTTGGTCTTGGAAACGACTCTGCTTTGTTGCATCTAAATCGATTGCAGCAGTGAAAAACTCAGTGACATATCCACCCGAGATTGTGACTTGCGTATCCAAATCATACGAGCTTAAACCATCAATGGTTTTTAATTCTTGAGCAAAAAGATCCTTTACCGCAACACCCACTCGGAAATCGTTAATTAACCACACAGCCCCTAAATCAAGGTTGAAGGCATTATCGTTCGTTTCGCTTTTGTCATAATCAGCAAGATCGAATTCTTTTACCGAAACATTTTGCTTATAGGTTCTTAATTGTTGAATTTTTGGCGTAATGCCAAATGAAAATTGTTGGCCACGAATGTTGTATATTTTGGCCAGTGCTAGGCCAAATTCTGAGTAACCAAATGCAATCAGATCAACGGTGGAGCTTTTGTAGCGATTCTCAACATCGGCGCCACTATTACCCGTATTTGCCGCAATATCAGAACGCGCAATCACCTCCGCGTGACCACGCGCAAAAATATTAAGTGAAACTAGATCGAGAGGAATTGCTATCGCCATACCAATGCCCGCCGATGCTGCAAGAGGTTTGTCATCGGCAAGCTGGTCTAAATACTGATTGAGTTTATCAATATCACTTTGATTGGGTGTACCGGAATTTTCAAACGCTTTGATGCTATCTTGCAGGTCATCAATGGATTTTAGGCTTTTGTCTGGGTCTCTAGCCGCACCACCTATCGCAGGGAAAAGCACGCCAAACGTGTCATTATTCCGATACACGGCCACCAAAGCAGAATTATAGAATGGGGCTAGCAGATAATCGGCCGTTGTTACGCCAGTATTCCCCATTCCATTACCACGTGCGTCAGCTATCGTGTTCGCCGCTTGTGCAGAAGCACAAGCCAACAAGAGCAACGAGACCACTGACCATTTGTTGTAACTGTTCATATTGCAACCAACCTTGTTGTTATTATTCCCTAAACAAGGTTAATACAATTTTTTACATTGCACATGAAATTGGCGAATAATGCCGCTGACCAAACCTAATCGTCACCAAAATCATCCATGCCACTAACAGAGAAATGAACATTCTCTTGCCCTGCCACCAACTGTTCTTTTTGCAATTTGGTCAGTTTTTTAATCGCTAGCTCAGTTTTTAAAGCGAGGCTTTTACCGCCTTCTACACGTTGAGACCAAACCAATAATAACGGCCCTTTACCTCGTAACGCTTTTGCACCCTTCCCTGTTTGGTGTTGTACAAAGCGTCGTTCAACATCCGTTGTAATACCGCAATACAGTGCTTGATGGCGGGTTCGAACCAAATAAACCCACCAGTCCGGGCTATCTTTGTGGGAAACCTTATTCACTTACAGTAAGCTTTCTACCAAAGCGCGTAACTCGGCGACTTCATTTTTTAATGCGTGAACCTCATGTTCAAGCTGATCAATACGAGCAGTCGCGCCACCTTCCGGAGCATGAGCAAAGGTTTGCTCTAAACTTTCAACGTCAACCTCTCCAGAAAAGAGATGTTGATAACGCGACTCTCGCTTACCCGGTTCACGCGGCAGCTTCACCACCAGCGGGCCTGATTCACGGTTGGCTAAACCGTCTAGAATAGTTTCGACTTCTTTTACATCGGTAAAACTGCATAATCGGTTAGTGCGAGTGCGCAACTCTCCCGGCGTTTGTGGCCCACGCAGCAGCATGCAGCACACCAAACCAAGCTCTTGATTTGACAGCTTTAAATCGCCAAATTCGGTGTTGCAGAAACGGTGCTGATATTTGCTCACTCGGCTATTAAAACCACTTTCATCACTCATCAGGTGACGAGCGATCAAGCCCTCAGCGGCATCTTGAACCTCAGCTTCGGTTAATGACAGCACTGGCTCACGGTTACTTTTTTGGTTACATGCGGTGGTCAAGCTGTTGAGCGTTAATGGGTAGTAATCAGGCGTGGTCACTTCTTTTTCAATTAAGCAGCCAATAATTCGTGCTTCTAGGGGAGAGAGCTCAATGTTCATTATAATTTCCTTTTTTCTAAGCGGAGTTTCCTAATCGAGGCCACAATCGATGTTGCATTAGTGTTCTAACAACAGTGAAATTCGGATGATTTTCCCATTGCTATCAATCATCACAATCTTTGCACGGTTTAACTCTAACTCGGTCATCTCCAGCTTCTCACGTTCGCTAATATAAGCTTCACGCAATTTAACACTGTGATGCAGTTCAGCGTTTGCAGGTACATCCTTTCTTTTAGGTACTAAAATTTCTGAAAGTTGCATCTCTAAATACCATAAGATAGCGATTTGAAAGGTACATGATATAGCGCCTATCCGTACCAATACAATCACTCATGACTAGAGTGATTATTTCTTAATCAAGAGTGAGTCAGGATTGATCTAAAGGCTGTTATGAATCAGCTCGATATGATTTAATCAATGGCATTGACATTCAAGTTGGGAAAAGGAACCTATGAGTATCGTATTTGAAATTGTTAACCAAGCTCGCCGTAAAAATAAACTGAAACGTGAACTGCTAGATAACGAGAAAAAAGTTCGTGATAACCGTAAAAGAGTTGAATTGCTTGAAAACTTACTCGATTACATGAAACCGGATATGACCCACGAAGAAGTCATGGCGATCATCAATAACATGAAAGCCGATTACGAAGATCGCGTCGATGATCACATCATCAAAAGCGCAGAAATTTCAAAAGAGCGCCGTGATATTAGCCGTCGTATTCGCGAGCTGACCGATAAAGATAAACAAATGACTCAAGGCAAAAAGTAAAATTGATGCCGACCATCTTCGAAACCCGTCTTAAGACGGGTTTTTTTATAGCCAAAACATTCACAAAACAAATCAATATTTCTATCAACAAAAAGTGCGATAAATTTTATGTGATAGACATTAAACGTTTGCGTAATCGCTAACCTTCACCGAACCTAGTTTTGAG
>NZ_CAWNIB010000181.1:0-3423 GCF_963874405.1 Vibrio sp. V08_P9A1T1 | reverse complement strand
GCTTGAACCCTTACTGGCTGTGCCGTGTCAGTGAGGCGGCATTATAGAGATCGCCGTCACGTTGGCAACCCCTTTTTGCTGTTTTTTTTGATTTTCTGTTCGTTGGGATAATTTTTATTCAAAAAGAGTTGTTTTGACGCTATTTCTGTTTAATTTATCTTATGGCGTCAGTTATTAAAGGAGACGAGCATGTCATCAATTCGTAGTTATAGAGGAATATCCCCACAAATCGGACAGCGCGTCTATATAGATAGTAGCTCGGTGTTGGTTGGCGATATTGTTTTAGGCGATGATTCCAGCATATGGCCATTGGTTGCAGCCAGAGGCGATGTAAACCATATTCACATTGGCCAACGTAGCAACATTCAAGATGGCAGCGTACTGCACGTGACTCATAAAAACACCGAAAACCCGGATGGTTTTCCACTTATTATTGGCGATGACGTCACAATTGGCCATAAAGTGATGCTGCATGGTTGCGTAATCCATGATCGAGTCTTAATTGGCATGGGAGCAATTGTGCTCGATGGCGTAGTCGTTGAATCGGAGGTGATGGTTGGAGCTGGCAGTTTAGTGCCACCAAACAAGGTATTGGTTAGCGGCTATCTTTATGTAGGATCCCCAGTGAAACAGATCCGCCCGCTAACAGATAAAGAGCGAGCTTTTTTGCTTAAATCTTCCGACAACTATGTGCAGAACAAAAATGACTATCTTACGAGTGTCAAAGAAAGCCATTAACTAAGCTTTAATCTCTATTTGTCCATCTAAGTTGAACGCTTCATCTTCAATCAAGCTTTCAGCAAGCTCTTCAAGGTCAAATCGCCATTGTTCAAAAACTTGAATAGCTTGCTCACCGTTAGTAATCATCTCACCAGACAGATGGCTCAGTACTGACTTGTGTACCGTACACTCGAGCAGAGCTCCCGCGTGTTGAGCAGGAAAAAGTACGCTTTGGCTTGCCGAGTGCCACGTTTGTCGGTCAGGAAATAAAATCGCTTGATTCATGATTAGCCTTCTAGATTTTTTCTCAGTTCTCTCAATATTTGTCGAGAACCCGGCCTGAGTCCTCGCCATAGCATAAAGCTCTCCGCAGCTTGCCCAACCAACATCCCCAAACCATCATAGGCATGAGCGCAATGATGACTTAATGCCCACTGATTGAATGTTGTTAATCCTTTGCCATACATCATGTCATAGGCCACACTGCTCTTACTGAAGATCGTCGGAGCGATGTTTGGCAATTCACCATCCAAGCTGGCCGAGGTCGAGTTAATGATGAGGTCAAAATGTTGATTAATCTCTTCCAACGCGATTGCTTTTACCGCGCCAAAGGGACTAAAAAGCGTGGCGAGCTGCTCGGCTTTTGCAAAGGTACGGTTGGTAATCACGAGACTTGCAGGATGCTGATCGAGTAAGGGCTTAATCACGCCGCGCGCCGCGCCGCCAGCACCAATCACTAAAATAGAAGCGTCTCGTAGTGGCACTTGGTACTGAAGCAGATCTTGAACCAGCCCTTCTCCATCGGTGTTATCACCAATAATTTCGCCATCATCTAATTTTTTCAGTGTATTGACCGCGCCTGCAAGTTGAGCTCGCTCGGTTAATCGATCCGCAAACTGATACGCTTCTTCTTTAAAAGGCACGGTAATATTGCACCCTCGACCACCGGAGGCAAAAAAGGTTTCAGCCGCTTGTTTAAAGCCATCTAGAGCCGCGAGTTGAGCGGTATAGTGCATTTCCTGACTGGTTTGCCGTGCAAAAAGTGTGTGGATCATCGGCGACTTACTGTGCCCAATTGGATTACCAAATACTGCATATTGATCAATGTGCTGAGCCATATCCTTGCCTCTCGATAATTAACAGGGCCACCTCGGCGACCCTATCATTGAAAATGTACCGCGGTCACCACTCCCTCGGCAGCAAGAAGGTGTTTAATTTCGCCTCTGCGCTGCCCTCTTCCGCTTGATAACGATATTGCCAACGAGCTAATGGCGGCATCGACATTAAAATCGATTCCGTTCGACCGCCACTTTGCAAACCAAACAATGTGCCGCGATCATACACTAAGTTGAACTCTACATAGCGACCACGGCGATAAAGTTGAAACTGGCGCTCTCTGTCACCGAACTCCATCGCTTGACGACGTTCAACAATCGGCAAATACGCAGCGGTGTATCCTTTACCGACAGCTTGCATATAAGCAAAACAGCGCTCAAATCCCCAAGCATTTAAATCATCGAAAAATAGGCCACCAATACCGCGCGTTTCATTGCGATGAGGGAGGAAGAAATACTCATCGCACCACGATTTATGTTCGGCATACACTTTTTCACCAAAAGGAACACACAGTGCTTTCGCTGTGGCATGCCATGATTGAGCATCTTCTTCAAACGGATAGAAAGGCGTTAAGTCAAATCCTCCGCCAAACCACCAGATAGGATCTTCGCCTTCTTTTTCAGCGATGAAGAAACGAACATTGGCATGAGAAGTCGGAACATAGGGATTGTTTGGATGCATCACCAAAGAAACCCCCATCGCTTCAAAATGACGTCCAGCTAATTCAGGGCGATGCGCGGTCGCTGAAGCGGGCATTTGCTGCCCTTGCACATGTGAGAAATTAACGCCGCCTTGTTCAAAAACACGGCCTTCTTTCATCACTCGAGTTCGCCCACCGCCTCCCAAACGCTCACTCGGTTCGCGATGCCATGCATCTTCTTCAAACAGTGCTTGGCCATCCGCTTGTTCAAGTTGCTGGCAAATGGAATCTTGCAGCTCAAGCAAAAATTGTTTGACGGCTTGCTTATCAATGGTTGGCATCGCTTGCTTCCTTAGCAGGGTTAACCCTGTCTTAATACTTGTGAGGTTTTCGCGTCACGAATTTCACTGGGCTTATTTCGACCACCGGTTTGACCATCTAAAATCGCAACCAGTTGCTCACCCAGTTGCGATTCAACTTCTTCCGTTGTCAGGCAAGGTGCAAGACCACTTAAATTCGCACTGGTCGAGGTTAATGGTTTTCCAAACGCATTGCATAGCTTTTGCACTAAAGGATGATCTGTCACACGTACGGCTATCGAATCAAATTGCCCACTCACCCAAGTAGAGACTTTATCACTGGTCGGCATTATCCATGTCACAGGGCCAGGCCAGGTGGCATGCACTCGTGCAAGCTGCTCTGATGTCAACTGGCTCTCATCAATATAAGGAAGCAATTGTTCGTAAGAGGCCGCAATTAAAATCAACCCCTTTTCCACAGGACGCTGCTTGAGCGCTAAGAGCTTCTGAATGGCTTGCGGGTTATCTGGGTCACACCCAACCCCAAACACGCCTTCCGTTGGGTAGGCAATTACTTCACCGTCACGTAGAGCCTGCAAAGTGTGTTCAAAGTTATTCACAAAAACTGTCCATCGGTTTCTTTAATAC
>NZ_CAWNIB010000180.1:0-3429 GCF_963874405.1 Vibrio sp. V08_P9A1T1 | reverse complement strand
AAGTGTGACTGTTAGCCAGTTACAGAATTGGGTGTTTATAAAAGAAATAAAGTAACTACTCAGCAATAGAATAGTGTGTTTTTATCACCTAAATTCTCGTAAAAAACAGTGATGAATATTTTCTTTGGCCCAATAAAAAACGCCCCAGTCAAATACTGACTGGGGCGGCTGAATCAGCCTAATCCAATAACGTGAAACAAAAGGTCTGAAAGATAGAACATCTTACCTCTGTACCCTACGAGAGTTAATGTATAACAAATGGTCAGAAATGAAAACTATTTTTGTAGTTTTTTTTCATGAAAATTTTATTAAACAACACAAAGTTTAAAATCAAGAACACTTGTTTCTAGGCCATAAAAAAGCCGACATTTGTGCGTCGGCTCATATAAATTAGCTAATTCTGCTTAAAAAACAACTAATGCGCCTGATCCCAGTTGTCTCCATGACCAGTATCCGCGACCAATGGCACCGCTAGCGTTGCCGCTGATTCCATCAATTGTTGTACTTTAATTTCAATTTCGGCTAAAGCCGTCTCTTGCACCTCAAACACCAGTTCATCGTGCACTTGCATCAAGAGTTTAACGCGTCCCTGTCCATGCTCCTCAATCCAAGCATCGACTAATAGCATCGCTTTTTTGATGATATCCGCAGCCGTACCTTGCATTGGAGCATTGATCGCAGCACGTTCAGCGGCTTTGCGGCGCATCCCATTACGCGATTTAATTTCAGGCAGATGCAAACGGCGACCAAATAAAGTTTCAACATAGCCAAGTTCACTAGCCGTAGAGCGTGTATCTTCCATGTATTGCATCACACCAGGATAACGCTCAAAGTATTTATCCATATATTCTTGGGCTTCATAACGAGGAATGCCGAGCTGCTTAGCTAAACCAAAGGCGCTCATCCCGTAAATCAAACCAAAGTTAACCGCTTTCGCACGGCGACGCTGCTCACTGCTGACTTGCTCAATACTCACTCCAAGAATTTCAGCCGCGGTCGCTGCATGGATATCTTTCCCTTGCTGGAATGCTTCAAGCAGCGCTTTATCGCCGGACAAGTGCGCCATAATCCGCAGCTCAATTTGCGAGTAATCGATGGCCAGAATTTTCCAGCCATGAGGAGCGATAAAGGCTTGACGGATCCGGCGTCCTTCTTCGTTACGGATCGGAATGTTTTGCAAATTTGGATCGGTTGAAGACAAACGACCAGTGGCGGTTACAGCTTGGTGATACGAGGTATGCACTCGCCCTGTGGTTGGGTTGATCATTTTAGGCAGTTTATCGGTATAGGTTGATTTCAACTTAGCTAAACCACGATGTTCAATGATTACTTTAGGCAGAGGATAACCGTCGAGTGCCAACTCTTGCAGTACTTCTTCATTGGTGGAAGGTGTACCTGTTGGCGTTTTCTTAATCACCGGTAGCCCCATCTGTTCAAACAAAATGGTTTGCAGCTGTTTTGGTGAGCTTAGGTTGAAAGGTTGACCCGCGATATCAAACGCTTGTTGTTCTAGTTGCTCTAAACGAGCAGCGATTTCATGCGATTGCGCGCCAAGCAACATATCATCAATCATCACGCCAGTACGTTCCATACGTGACAACACGGGAACAAGAGGTACTTCTATTTGTTGGTAGATGCGATTGAGCTTCTCATCTTGCTCAATATGACTCATCAAACGGTGATGAAGTCGTAAAGTCACATCAGCATCTTCCGCAGCGTACGGTGCCGCTTGTTCAAGTTCAATTTGGTTGAAGGTCAGCTGGTTTTTACCTTTGCCCGCCACCTGTTCAAATGAAATACAGCTGTGTTGCAAGAATCGTAGCGCCAAACTGTCCATATCATGTTTGCCACCGACGCTGTTGTACACATAAGATGCGAGCATCGTATCGTGCTTGATGCCTTTCATATTGATACCGTAACGCGCAACAATGCTGGCATCGTATTTTAGGTTCTGCCCCACTTTGGCTTGGCTTTCATCTTCTAAAATGGGTTTAAGTTGGGCGAGTACCCAATCACGGTCCAGTTGCTTTGGTGCATCAAGATAGTCATGCGCAACAGGAACATACGCTGCAACGCCCTCTTCGATTGCAAAAGAGAGGCCAACTAAATTCGCTACCATATAATCGAGACTGTCGGTTTCCGTATCAAACGCAAACACTTCTGCCGCTTTCAGTTTTTCTAACCAAGCATTAAACGTCTCTTCATCTAAAATGGTTTGATATTGGCTGCGATCAATCGTGGCAGCGGTTGTATCCATCTCCTTTGCTTGTGAAGAAGAAGTGTTTACCGCACCCACTTTTTCATCAGCGTCAATCACCCCATTACCACCATCCAGCAATTCTGTTAACCAAGATTTAAACGTGAGCTGACCATAAAGCTTAATCAACTCATCAATATTGGGCTGGGTTTTGCACAAGGTCTCTGGTTTCTCTTCCAAAGCGACATCCAGCTTGATGGTGGCCAATTGGTAAGAGAGAAAAGCGTTTTCACGGTTATCCGCCAGTTTTTGCGCCATGGTTTTAGAGCCGCGAAAACCCAATTGCGCAATTTTATCGAGGTTATCGTAAATTTGCTCTAGGCTGCCAATGCCTTGTAGTAACGCAATCGCTGTTTTCTCACCGACACCCGGTACACCAGGAATGTTATCGACTTTATCGCCCATCAAGGCCAGATAATCGATGATAAGCTCAGGAGGGATACCGAATTTTTCAATCACCCCTTCACGGTCAAGTACCACATTCGTCATGGTATTGATCAAGGTGACATTCTCGTCCACCAGCTGTGCCATGTCTTTATCACCAGTGCTGATCAGCACTGGCATGCCGGCTTGTGATGCTTGAGAGGCTAGCGTACCAATCACGTCATCGGCTTCGACACCTTCAATCGATATCAGCGGTAGCCCCATCGCACGGATGACATTGTGCAACGGCTCAATCTGACAACGTAGATCATCAGGCATTGGTGGACGGTTAGCTTTGTATTGTGGGTACATATCATCGCGGAAGGTTTTTCCTTTCGCGTCAAAAATAACCACCATACGCTCAGCGGAAAACTGGCGCATCATGCTACGGAGCATATTGACCACGCCATAGACAGCATTAGTTGGAATTTCGCCATTACTCATGGTGCCTGGGTAGGCATGAAATGCACGGTAAAGGTAAGAAGAGCCATCAATCAGAATGAACGGGTTGTCAGGTATGCGAGCCATAGTCTTTTGCAATCCAAAGCGAGTACGAAATGTAATGACTAAGGATGCCATGACTGTCTTGAGGATTCCACGCCAATGCACCTTGAGCAACGAAACATTTTGCTGATTTGTCCACCACCGCAAATGACATTCTGTGGATAACTCTGTTCATAGTTTTTATCCACTGGTTATTAAACAGTGATTAACGAGGAAAACAATGGCATTAACTTATTGTTTATAAA
>NZ_CAWNIB010000179.1:0-3465 GCF_963874405.1 Vibrio sp. V08_P9A1T1 | reverse complement strand
TCATGCGTTCTTTCTTTCTCTGCGCAAGCTAACAATTTTAATTATAACTTCTTTGAAGTCAGAACCGCTATCAGCCCTGAATCCTCAGGTGCAGAATTTAGTACTTATTTAACCGATAACACACACCTTGTCGCTCGTTACGATTCGAGATTTGACGGAGATTGGGATGCCGCTGGCGGAATTGGCTTTAACGGTCCAATAAACCAATTTGCTGATGTCTACGGACAAATGCTTGTTCACCACATTAGACCTACCGATGAACAGGGTGGCAAAAGCGAAACCCAGTTGGAGTTTAATATTGGCAGCCGGATCTGGTTATCGAGCCAAATTGAAGCCAATATTAAACTGGGTAAGAACGATGAACACTCGGTATTTTGCGCTGGATTACGTTTTCACTCTACTGAACAATTATCGTTAGGAGCTGAAACCAAAAACAACGGCGTTTACGGCCCACAGATCGTCATGAATGTTCGTTTTCAGTTCTAAAACGTAAAACGGCCTTCAGGCTTAAGCGCATGATGCTTCTTCGCTACTTGTGCGCTTCTTTTTACTCTTTGTATCAACAGAATTACCCCACAAATTTGATGTACTCCACGATATCAGATATTTGGAAGCGACTTCTCATATATCAGCGATATACTATGCACTCAATAACTTATATGTGCCGCTATGTTTCGCTCTTTCTATAAATACTTAGCTCAATGGCTATTTGTTAGTGTCGTGCTTGGGGTTGTGCCCTTTCTTTATTTCGTCAAAGAATTCGACAAAGCTCACGAACAAACTGTGCAAATGATCGAACAAAAAAGCCATTCTCAACTCGAATACAATAAGCACGAACTGCTTACTGCGTTTAATGACGTTTACAATTCCACTCAAATATTGTCAAACAACACCATGTTGTACAGCGCGTTACGTCTTCCCTCCACCGAAAATATCGAAGCGGTACAAGCGTTTTGGTTATTAGCAGCTCGTATTCAAATCCTTTATTCTCGGCTCAGGCTTTTTGATATAGCGGGTAACGAATTAATTCGCGTGAATCAGAGTAATGGATCAACAGAAGCAGTGCCAAGATCACAACTAAAAAACAAATTGCACCGAGACTATTTTCAGTATGCGCAAAACCTTTCCCCAAACCAAATTGGGATCTTCGGTGTTGATAGTGAAAGAGAAGAAGAAAATTATGGTACTGCTTCCCAGATAACCGCAGTATTTAGGATTATTGCACCAATAGATTTTGATGGAAAAAGGCAAGGCTATTTTGTAGCAAATCTTAACTTAACCCAATTGTACAAAAAATTTAACCAGAGTTTAAATTCACTGAGTCGCCCAGACATCATCAGTTTCAAGGGTCAGTATATTCATCATGAAAATGAGATCTTGTCTCAGCAAGAAAACCCGTCGAAATACCACATGCTGAATATTAACAGTGTCGCCCCTATACTATGGAAAAGTATGCAAGAGCAAGCTTCTGGCACGGTATGGGATAACAACTGCTGGTATAGTTTTACTCAAGTTCCTTTGCAATCCATATTCCCAGAAATGGAGCCAATTTATCTAATTCAGTCATTAAATGGTGATGCGCTCAATAAATTGCTTTCTGCCACAGAGCTAAAAATTGGCTTTCAAGCGGTTGGCATCGCGCTATTAGTAATGACGATTGCCGCCGGTTTTATTCGTTGGAACGCAAACCACGATAAAAACAGTATCGAGAGCAAACTGGCTAGGGCGGCGATGAATGGTATGTCCGCTATGGTGATTACCGATCGTAATAACCGCATTATCAAAGTAAACAATGAGTTTACCCGGATCAGCGGCTACACCTTAGCCGAGGTAAGAGGTAAACAACCTTCCGTTTTTTCCTCCGGTAAGCACAATCAAGCTTTTTACATGAATATGTGGAAAGTGCTGCAAGACGAAGGGCTATGGGAAGGTGAAGTCATTAATAAGCGTAAAGATGGCTCAATGCAAACCGAGATCTTACGTATTCAAACCATCCGTGATTCAGACGGAATTATTCAGTTTTATGTGGCCTCCTTTGTTGATATTAGTCATCGCAAAGAGCTAGAAAATCGCCTGCGTGAGCTCAGCGAGAAAGATGCGCTCACCAACATTTGGAACCGCAGGAAATTTGATCAAGAAATGCGTTCAGAATGCTTACGCGTAAAACGTTACCAAGCTCAAGTGCAGTCGTGCTTAGCGATTATTGATATCGACCATTTTAAACGCATTAATGATAAATTAGGCCACGCAGAAGGCGATAAAATCATTCGTTCTGTCGCAACACAATTAAGTGAGCACCTAAGAGAAACGGACTTTTTAGCTCGCATCGGAGGCGAAGAGTTTGCCATCATTATGCCTCATACACCACTGGCAGAAGCTGAGTTGGTCATGCACCGTTTACGAGTAGCCGTTCACTTAAATCATCGTTTAGAAGTGTCGATCAGCGGTGGCATCACTGACATTACAGAAAAACCAGAAGAAGTGTATAAACGGGCAGATATTGCATTGTATGAGTCAAAAGCTTCGGGGCGTAATCTTGTCTCGGTATTGACCAGTGTCGAGATGGAAGAATTTGCTTAACAATTAGCACCATTTAAGTGCATCGAGAAATAAAACGGGTTTATTTTTGTGCAATTATCGCAAACTTAGTTTGTAACGTATTGTTCGCTATCATTTTTACTTTTGGCTTAAAACTTGTACTACTCTCTAATATGGTAAATAGATTGCACATATTTAGGGAGAAATAAGATGCAAGAAACACTAACCGTTGTGTTAGCAGGTGGCGTCGGTTCGCGGCTATCTCCGCTAACTGATGACAGAGCAAAACCGGCTGTACCCTTTGGTGGAAAATATCGAATCATTGATTTTACACTCACCAACTGCCTACACTCAGGGCTGCGAAAGATTTTGGTCCTGACTCAATATAAATCTCATTCATTACAAAAACATTTACGTGATGGCTGGTCTATTTTCAATCCAGAACTCGGCGAATTCATTTCTGTGATCCCCCCGCAGATGAGAAAAGGCGGAAAATGGTACGAAGGAACGGCGGACGCTATCTATCACAATATGTGGCTACTTTCACGCAGTGATGCCAAACACGTCGTTGTTTTATCTGGTGATCATATCTACCGGATGGACTATGCCTCTATGCTCGAAGCTCATAAGCAAAAAAATGCTGCACTGACTATCGCCTGCATGGATGTCCCAAGAGAACAAGCTTCTGCCTTTGGCGTGATGAATGTGGATAATGACTTCAAGATCACCTCATTCATCGAAAAACCAAGTGACCCACCCTCCATGCCCAATAATCCGCATCGCAGCTTAGTTTCTATGGGGATCTACATTTTTGATATGGAAGTATTAAAAAGTGCTTTGATTAATGATGCTGAACTGGAAAACTCGAGTCACGATTTTGGCAATGACATCATTCCCAAATTGATTGAAAGCCATGCTGTTTATGCG
>NZ_CAWNIB010000178.1:0-3492 GCF_963874405.1 Vibrio sp. V08_P9A1T1 | reverse complement strand
CTCATTGCGTTTGGTACACGACCTGAAGCAATAAAAATGGCGCCTCTAGTTCATCAGCTTAAACAAGATAACCGTTTCGACACAAAAGTATGCGTCACTGGCCAGCACAGGGAAATGCTTGACCAGGTTTTAGAGTTGTTTGAAGTGGTGCCCGATTTTGATCTTAATATCATGGAACCAGGGCAAACACTGACGACAGTAACGACTAAAATCTTGAACGGTATGGAAACGGTTCTAAAAGACTTTCAACCAAACATCGTCTTAGTTCATGGCGATACCGCTACAACGTTTGCGACTTCACTTGCTTGTTA
Organism: Vibrio sp. V08_P9A1T1; assembly: GCF_963874405.1. Lineage (NCBI taxonomy): Bacteria > Pseudomonadati > Pseudomonadota > Gammaproteobacteria > Vibrionales > Vibrionaceae > Vibrio > Vibrio sp. V08_P9A1T1. Next base: position 3,181 of record NZ_CAWNIB010000178.1, on the reverse strand, counting down.
TTATCAGCAAATTGCAGTCGGCCATGTTGAGGCTGGATTACGCACCGGCAATATTTATTCCCCTTGGCCTGAAGAAGCGAACCGCAAGCTTACGGGTGCATTGACTCACTACCATTTCGCACCAACGGCAACATCTCAACAAAACTTATTGGATGAAAATTATTGCCTCGAGAACATCCATATTACTGGGAATACCGTCATTGACGCCTTGTTTATGATCCGTAACAAGATTCACAACGAGCAAGATCTCAATGCTACGCTGGCACACCAGTTTCCGATGCTTGATAACAATAAAAAACTCATTCTTGTTACAGGCCATCGCCGTGAAAGTTTTGGTGATGGATTTGAGCGTATTTGTGAAGCCTTATCCATCACAGCAAAGCGTCACCCTGACTGTCAAATTCTTTATCCGGTACATCTTAATCCGAATGTTCAAGAGCCCGTCAATCGTCTTTTAAAAGGCATTGAAAACATTTTCTTAGTGGATCCACAACAGTATTTGCCCTTTGTCTATTTGATGGACAGAGCACACATCATTTTAACTGATTCCGGTGGTATTCAAGAAGAGGCACCGTCGCTAGGGAAGCCTGTATTAGTGATGAGAGACACCACCGAGCGACCTGAAGCGGTAAGCGCGGGTACGGTCAAGCTGGTTGGGACTAACACACAACTGATTTGTGAAGAGTTAGACCGGTTGCTTAGTGATGAGCGCGCTTACCAACTCATGAGCCAAGCACACAATCCATACGGTGATGGCAAAGCCTGTCAACGTATCGCCGACATTCTAGCAAGATAAGATTTAAGGAAAATAAGATGTTTAATAAAGTTTCTGTGATTGGTTTAGGGTATATCGGCTTGCCAACGGCTGCCGTTATTGCTTCGCGTGGTATTGAAGTGATTGGCGTAGATGTCAATCAACACGCTGTCGATACAATCAACAAAGGTGAAATTCACATTGTCGAACCGGATTTAGATATCGTAGTTCGAAGTGCAGTGATGACTGGCAAACTAAAAGCAACCGTGACAGCTGAACCAGCTGATGCTTTCTTAGTGGCGGTACCCACACCATTTAAAGGTGATAATCACGAGCCTGATCTTAGCTATATAGAAGCCGCGGCCAAAGCGATTGCACCAGTTCTGGAAAAAGGCAACTTGGTGGTATTGGAAAGTACTTCCCCTGTCGGTGCGACAGAAAAGCTTTCCGCATGGCTAGCAGAGGCTCGTCCTGATTTAACTTTCCCACAGCACAAAGGTGACACGGCTGACATTAAGGTAGCGCATTGCCCAGAGCGAGTTTTACCGGGTTATGTACTACAAGAGTTGGTCAGTAATGACCGAGTGATTGGTGGCATGAGTAAATCGTGTAGCGAGAAAGCGATGGCTCTGTATAAAACCTTTGTTAAAGGCGAATGCATCATCAGCAACTCTCGTACGGCGGAGATGGCGAAATTAACAGAAAACTCCTTTCGCGACGTCAATATTGCATTCGCGAACGAACTTTCCCTTATTTGTGAGAAATTAAAAATCAATGTTTGGGAATTAATTAAATTGGCCAACCGCCACCCTCGGGTCAACATATTAAATCCAGGACCAGGTGTTGGCGGGCACTGTATTGCAGTTGATCCTTGGTTTATTGTTAACAGCTGCCCAGAAGAAGCAAAACTGATTGCTGCTGCTCGTCATGTTAATGATGGTAAACCACATTGGGTCGTTGATCAGGTAAAACAAGCCGCAGATCAGTTCAAAAAGCCTGTTATTGCCTGCTTAGGTTTGGCCTTTAAAGCCGATATTGATGATTTACGTGAAAGCCCAGCTTTAGACATCACTTTGCATTTAGCACAAGACAATATTGGACAAATTCTAGCGGTAGAGCCAAATATCCACCAATTACCGGGTAAGTTAACAGAACATGATGTTGAACTAGTCTCGCTAGAGCGTGCTTTAGAGTTAGCCAATATCGTTGTGGTGCTGGTTGATCACCGAGATTTTAAAGAAGCAGATAAAACGGCATTTGCTAAGAAAGTCGTGATTGATACTAGAGGTGTTGTATAAAAGTGAAGAAAGTTTTATTGCTGATGCCGTTATCGACGCTCGATTGGGGCAGTAAAAGTGCTGGCGGGGTAGATTCAGTTTGCCAAATGCTGGTTAAGTATTTAACTGAACGTAAAGAAAGTGGATTCCAATACCGAGTATTAGCATTTGACCCTTTTTGTCAGGTTGACTACAGTGATACACCTATCAGGCTATCACCTTTTGTTGAAGTTATATTCTGCCCGACAAATGAAAAACGCTATAACTTACCAATTCCTGGGTTCATTGGTACGGCACTTCGGGTCAATGAGCAAATTAAGGTTTTCAAACCAGATGTAGTTCATTCCCACATACCCTCTTGGATGATCGGTGTTGGAAAAAGTGCTAATCGCTTACTAACACTTCATTCTTATAAGCTTATTTGTCGCAAGAGCGTGTCCAAAACTAATGATTTCTTGTATGTCAAAGTTATGCCTTGGCTATCAGACTGTTTCATCGATCGTTATACCTGTGTTGGTCAAATGCTGAAATCAGCCTTGGTACAAGATATTGCAAAGCCTATTTCAGTGATTGGTAATCCGATCGATGAAGCCTATTTTCAGGTAACCCGAAGTCTAAATAAGAGCGATGAAACTTTGAGATTGGTTACTTGTGCCCTTATTAGTCAGCGTAAACGTATTGATCGCATTATTCGCTTGGTTTTTGCGCTGAAACAACAGGGAAAAGACGTATCATTAACGGTCATAGGACCTATAGCTGATAAAGATTGTTATAGCAGATTATTGCAGTTGATCGCAGAGCTTAATTTAACGAATGATATAAAGTTTGTTGGCCGAGCTAGTCGTGATCAGATGTTGATATACTATCAGCAGTCAGATGTTGGTGTGTTTTTATCTGATCAGGAGACCTTTGGTTTGGCCCCGCTTGAAATGTTGGCAACCGGTTTACCTGTCGTTGCTACTCGTGTAGGCGTACTTGCTGAAGAAGATTTTGCTATTAGTGGATTAGTTTTGGTTGATGGTGATGATCTTCAACAGAAACTGGAATCAGTTTTAGCACTAAATAAACTTATTACGGCGGACAAAATGAGACTCGAACGGTGTTTAAATACTGCCGTGATAATATCTCAATATGAAAGCTTGTATTAAAT
>NZ_CAWNIB010000177.1:0-26108 GCF_963874405.1 Vibrio sp. V08_P9A1T1 | reverse complement strand
AACGGAGCGCATTATGCGGATATGGCTCTAGAGCGTCAATAGTTTTTTTGAATAAATTCTTTGAAACCAACCGTTCGAACTTTTTTTGAACAAAGAGACGTGTTTGTGATCAAAAACGGTTAATAAATCATTAAGCTTATTGATTTTTCCTTGCTTGTCGCTAAGGTTGATTTTGAGAAAAAAACAAAAAAGCCAACAGAATCTGTCGGCTTTAATGGTGTATTAATGGCGGATTAACGAGTTATTTACACGTTGAAGCGGAAGTGGATAACATCGCCATCTTTTACGATGTATTCTTTACCTTCCAAGCGCCATTTGCCCGCTTCTTTGGCTCCATTTTCGCCGCGATATTGAATGAAATCATCATAACCCACAACTTCAGCGCGAATGAAACCACGTTCAAAGTCGGTATGGATTTTACCCGCCGCTTGCGGAGCCGTCGCACCGACCGGAATCGTCCATGCACGCACTTCTTTTACGCCTGCGGTGAAGTAGGTTTGTAGCGTTAGCAGTTCGTAACCGGTACGAATCACGCGGTTTAGACCGGGTTCTTCAATGCCTAAATCGGCTAAAAACTCGGCGCGATCTTCTTCTTCAAGTTCAGATAGTTCAGCTTCAATGGCTGCGCAAACAGCAACCACAGAATTGTTCTCTTTTTCTGCAAACTCTCTGACAGCATCAAGGTACGGGTTATTTTCAAAGCCATCTTCGCTCACGTTGGCGATATACATGGTCGGTTTCAACGTTAAGAAGTTGAGATAATCTACGGCGGCTAGCTCTTCTTTTGAGAGTTCAACCGTGCGAGCCATACCACCTTCCGTTAATACAGGGAGTAGCTTCTCTAATACGGTGATTTCAAATTTAGCGTCTTTATCGCCACCTTTGGCACGTTTTGCTTGACGCTGAATGGCGCGTTCACAGCTATCAAGGTCGGCAAGGGCAAGCTCTAGATTGATTACTTCAATATCTTCAATTGGCGATACTTTGCCTGCTACGTGAACGATATTTTCGTTCTCGAAGCAGCGAACAACGTGACCAATCGCATCTGTTTCACGGATATTGGCAAGGAATTTGTTGCCTAAACCTTCACCTTTTGACGCGCCAGCCACTAGGCCTGCGATATCGACAAATTCCATTGTCGTCGGAAGGATACGTTGAGGGTTTACAATTTCTGCTAACGCATCGAGACGAAGGTCTGGAACAGGAACCACACCCGTGTTTGGTTCGATAGTGCAAAACGGGAAGTTTGCTGCTTCGATGCCCGCTTTAGTTAGTGCATTAAATAATGTTGATTTACCCACATTTGGTAAACCCACGATGCCACATTTAAAACCCATGACTGTAACCTTATTCAGCTTTGAACGTATGTAAGCGATTTTGTGCTTTAGTTAGACCATCTTTTAGTAAAATGTCGAAGCAACGAACCGATTCGTCAACTGCGGCATCTAGGCACTCTTGCTCTTTGGCGGGTGCTTTACCTAAAACATAGCCTGCTACTTTATCTTTGTGCCCCGGATGGCCGATACCAATCCGCAGGCGGTAGAATTCTTTGTTATTGCCGAGTTTGCTGATGGTGTCTTTAAGGCCATTATGACCGCCATGACCACCGCCCATTTTGAACTTAGCAACCCCGGGAGGTAAGTCTAGTTCATCATGTGCCACCATGATCTCTTCTGGTTTTATCTGGTAAAACTTGGCGATGGCCGCCACGGCTTTACCGGATAAATTCATAAAAGTTGTTGGGATCAATAAACGCAGATCTTCACCATTAACCACGATACGTCCGGTGAAACCGAAGAATTTGGCTTCGTTTTTCAAGGTGACGTTATGAACTCGGGCTAATTCTTCTACTACCCAAGCGCCGGCATTGTGCCTCGTTTTGGCGTATTCAGGACCAGGATTCGCTAGCCCGACAAGAAGTTTGATTGGTTGGCTCAAGGTTAGGATCTCTTTGCAATATCAAAAGCGCGGTATGATAGCACACAAAAGGGAAAGGGTGCGAGGCGCTAAAATAACAAAGGAAAAAGCACCTCATTTTTCAATGAAGTGCTTTAAAAGCATTTAAAAATCAGTAAATAAACTGAGTTTTAATTAAACATGGCAGAAATAGACTCTTCGTTGCTAATGCGACGAATCGCTTCAGCAAGCATGCTAGACAAGGTTAATTGTGTCACTTTGCCGGTTGCCGCCATCTCTTTAGATAGGGTGATCGAGTCTGTGACGATAACTTGGTCTAGTACTGAGTTTTTGATATTTTTCGCTGCGTTACCTGAGAATACCGCGTGCGTTGCGTAAGCAAACACACGTTTTGCACCACGTTCTTTCAACGCTTCAGCGGCTTTACACAAAGTGCCGCCAGTGTCGATCATGTCATCCACGATCACACAATCGCGACCATCAACATCGCCAATCAGGTTCATAACTTCAGACACGTTGGCGCGTGGACGACGTTTATCAACGATTGCGATGTCGATATCACCTAATGCTTTTGCAGTCGCACGAGCACGAACCACGCCACCAAGGTCAGGTGAAACCACAACAGGATCTTCTAACCCACGCGCTTTCATATCTTCAAGCAACACCGGCGTACCAAAGATGTTATCTACTGGGACGTCAAAGAAGCCTTGGATTTGTTCTGCGTGAAGGTCGATGGTCAAAACGCGGTCAACACCAACGTTTGAAAGGAAATCTGCAACAACTTTTGCAGTGATCGGTACACGAGCAGAGCGCACTCGGCGGTCTTGACGGGCATAACCAAAATATGGGATGACAGCAGTAATACGGCCTGCTGAAGCACGGCGCATTGCATCAATCATCACTACTAATTCCATTAAGTTGTCATTAGTAGGAGCACAAGTAGATTGAATAATAAATACATCGCTACCACGAACATTTTCGTTGATTTGCACTGCAACTTCACCGTCGGAGAAACGAGAAACAGTAGCATCACCAAGAGAGATGTATAGACGTTCAGCAATACGTTGGGCTAGTTCAGGTGTGGCGTTACCAGCAAATAGCTTCATATCAGGCACGGTGGAAACCTCAGGGTTGCGTCCAGTTTTTAAATAGGTCGGGTGTTGGCGAATTGGTATTCAGCCAGAGTCTTTTTCAGTGGCGAAATGTTACACCCTAAGGCGACAAACGCGAAGACTGTGTCAGGGAGCTTGGCAAGGACAGCTTCCGCTTCTACTTTGCTAGAAAATTCGGCAAAAACGCAAGATCCCGTCCCAGTCAATCTTGACGGCGCGTATTGTAGCAGCCATGAAAGTTGCTTATCAACCTCTGGGTACAGCATTCGGACAATTTTTTCGCAATCGTTTTCGTAAGGGTGTTCGAGAAGCGTTGCTAGCGCTCGTTTTGGCGTGTTCCTTATCAATTTGGGATGAGTGAAAATATCTTTCGTTGCAATGCTCACATTAGGCCGAACCACCAAATACCATTTTTGCTTTGGTTCGGTTTGGGTCAGTTTTTCACCTACGCCTTCAGCAAATGCGGCAAAGCCATGGACAAAAACGGGAACATCCGCCCCGAGTGTTAAACCGAGCGTAGCGAGTTCTTGCTGTGATAAATTGGTTTGCCATAAGTAGTTCAGTGCAACAAGCACGGTTGCAGCATTGGAAGAGCCGCCACCGATGCCACCGCCCATTGGCAAAACTTTATTTAATTCAATGCTCGCGCCATAGCGGCATCCACTTGCCTTTTGTAAGGCGATGGCCGCTTTCCAAATCAAGTTGTCTTGTAGCGCAACGCCAGCAATGGCTGGTGTGAGAGTTATTTCGCCAGACTGATTGGCGGTAATGGTTAACTCATCACCAAAATCGAGAAATTGAAACAGTGTCTGTAATTCATGATACCCGTCGGCTCTTTGCCCGGTGATGTACAGAAACAGGTTGAGCTTAGCGGGTGATGGCCAGTGGGTTGGGGTACAAATCATGGCGTTAGGGTCCACTTTGAAATGACGAGGTTTAATGAAACTTGATCTTGAGTCAGCTTCAGTTTGGCCGGAAGTGGCACTGAAGTGGAAGAAGCGGATGTTGAGACGAAGGGATAAGCTTGGTAGTTCAAATATTCCAAGTGCCAGCGGCTAAGCCCTAGCTGTTTATCTAACGATGCCAACAAATTATTTTGATTCAATTGAAAACCATCCGCCTCGGTTGGCAGCCCAAGCAGCCAATCTTGTAGCTGCTCAATGGGGATCGATAACCCAGTTAACTCGTAAACTAAAGCATCCGCATTCTGCGCATCGATAATTTGATCATCATATGTTTTGACCTGGGCGCCCTGAGGCGAGATGGAGAGATTTAAAACGGTCTGCCCTAAAAATGTTGAGAGACGAAGCTGGCTATGGTCGGCGTTTTTTTGCCAATGAAAATTGAGGGATTGGCGCTGTTGTGGTGATATATAGCCGAGTTTTCCGCTGGCTTGGTACTCGCGGATCGTTTGCAATTGCTGTTGGTGTTGCTGCCAGCCGACGCTCTCGACCCTTGTTGAGGGTAAGTTTGTGCAACCAAAGAGTGTTAGCAGAGTGAGGAGAGTTAAAATCAGTCTATTTGCGCGTGTCATATCTGCCCATTATTTACACAGTGAAGGCCGTAAAAACGCCTCACTATATCATTGATATCACGAAGTCGGGAAAACAAATCCCTGTTGCCCTTTCATTAAAACAGGGCATCAAGTAAAATTCTGCTCCTATTTACATTTCCTGAACCGAGAAACCTCTATAGATGTCCTTGCTTGCTATTGGAATAAATCACAATACAGCGTCGGTAGAACTGCGAGAGAAAGTGGCGTTTGGTCCTGATAAATTATCAGAAGCCTTGCGACAACTTGCGTCCAGTTCCAGCGTTCAAGGTAGCGTTATTGTCTCTACCTGTAATCGCACGGAAATTTATTGTGATGTAAAATCATCGAGCAAAAGTAAGTTAATCGATTGGTTGTCTCAGTTCCATCATGTGAATCCTGAAGATCTTAAGCCGAGTTTGTATGTACACGAAGAACAAGCTGCTATTCGTCATTTGATGCGAGTGGCTTGTGGTCTGGATTCACTGGTATTGGGTGAGCCGCAGATTTTAGGGCAGGTGAAGCAAGCCTATGCGGATGCTCGCGAGCATAACGCGGCTGATTCAGCGATTGAAAAACTGTTTCAAAAAGCTTTCTCGGTGGCCAAACGTGTGCGCACCGAAACCGAAATAGGCGGCAGTGCGGTATCTGTGGCTTATGCTGCTTGTACGTTGGCAAAGCAGATCTTTGAATCACTCTCTGATTCAACGGTAATGTTGGTTGGGGCGGGTGAAACCATCGAACTGGTTGCGAAGCATTTAGCTAGCCATCGATGTAAACGCATGATAGTCGCCAACCGAACCCGCGAGCGAGCGATGGGGCTTGCACAGCAGTTTAACGCTGAAGTGATTGCACTCAATGAGATACCTGACTATCTCGCTCACGCGGATATCGTCATCAGTTCAACCGCCAGCCCACTGCCGATTATTGGCAAAGGGATGGTAGAAAGTGCGATTAAAGTGCGCCGCCATCAACCCATGTTACTTATTGATATTGCCGTGCCTCGTGATATTGAATCGCAGGTCGGGGATTTAAACGATGCCTATCTGTATACGGTTGATGATCTTCAGTCGATTGTAGACAGCAATATGGAACAGCGTAAAGTTGAAGCCATTCAAGCTGAAGCGATTGTCAGTGAAGAGAGCGCAGCCTTTATGAGCTGGATGCGTTCCTTGCAAGCGGTAGACAGCATCCGAGAATACCGTCAATCGGCCAACGAAATTCGTCAAGAATTGCTCAGTAAAAGCTTGCAGGCACTGGCTGCAGGGGGCGATCCTGAAAAAGTGTTACTTGAGTTAAGTAACAAACTCACCAATCGATTGATCCACACACCAACCCGAGCATTGCAAAGCGCTGCAGAGTTAGGTGAACCGGCTAAATTGGCCGTGATTAGACAAAGTTTGGGTCTTGACGACCCTCGATAATATCCGTTACTCCGAATTAAAGAAGAAACTATGAAAGCGTCGATTTTAGTTAAGCTTGAATCCCTTGTTGAGCGTTACGAAGAGGTTCAGCGCCTGCTTGGCGAGCCTACCGTAATTAGTGATCAAAACAAATTCCGTACTTTGTCAAAAGAGTACTCTCAGCTTGAGGAAGTCACTAAATGCTTCCAAGCTTACCAACAAGCGCAAGAGGATTTGGTTGCCGCAGAAGAGATGACCAAAGAAGAAGACGCCGAGATGCGTGAGATGGCTCAAGAGGAAATCAAAATAGCCAAAGCGACGATTGAACGTCTTACTGATGAATTGCAAATTCTGCTGCTACCAAAAGATCCGAACGATGATCGCAACTGCTTCTTAGAAATTCGTGCAGGGGCGGGCGGTGATGAGGCGGGTATTTTTGCTGGCGATCTGTTCCGTATGTACAGCCGTTATGCTGAGAAGATGAGCTGGCGTATCGAAATTATGTCCGCTAGCTATGCTGAGCATGGCGGCTATAAAGAAGTGATTGCTAAAGTGAGTGGTGATGGCGCTTACGGTGTGCTTAAGTTTGAATCAGGCGGTCACCGCGTACAGCGTGTTCCGGCCACGGAATCTCAAGGTCGTGTGCATACTTCCGCTTGTACCGTCGCGATCATGCCCGAAATTCCTGAAGCCGAAATTCCAGAAATTAAAGCTAGCGATCTGAAAATTGATACTTTCCGCTCATCGGGCGCGGGTGGTCAGCACGTAAACACCACCGACTCTGCGATCCGTATTACCCACTTACCAACAGGCACGGTAGTTGAGTGTCAGGACGAGCGTTCACAGCACAAAAACAAAGCCAAAGCGATGGCCGTATTGGCCGCTCGTATTGCACAAGCGGAAGAAGCGAAGCGCGCAGCCGAAGTGTCCGATACTCGTCGTAACCTACTGGGTTCTGGTGATCGTAGCGACCGTATTCGCACTTACAACTACCCGCAAGGTCGTGTTTCCGATCATCGTATTAACTTAACCATCTATCGTCTTAATGAAGTGATGGAAGGGGATCTGCAAAGCTTGATTGATCCAATCATTCAAGAATATCAAGCAGACCAACTTGCCGCTCTTGCCGATCAACACTGATCCCATGACGTTATCTCGTATTGATGATGCGTTGAAAGCCGCGATTGCTCAACTCCAAGAAGGCGGCAGTGATTCGCCTTCTGTGGATGCAGCGGTGCTGCTTTGCCATGTACTGGATAAACCACGTTCTTATCTGCTGACTTGGCCTGAAAAGACCTTAAGCGAAACGCAGTCGCGGCAATTTTGCTCGTTGATTACGCGTCGAGTGACGGGGGAGCCTGTGGCCTATTTGGTTGGGGAACGTGAGTTTTGGTCGCTGCCACTGAAAGTTTCGCCTTCGACATTAATTCCTCGGCCGGATACTGAACGCTTGGTTGAAATTGCGTTAGAAAAAAGCCAGCAGACGCAAGGGGATATTTTGGACTTAGGCACAGGAACTGGCGCGATAGCATTAGCGTTAGCGTCTGAGTTACCTGAACGTCATGTGGTCGGTATCGATTTACGCCCTGAAGCGCAAGCCTTAGCGTTGGAAAACGCGCAGCGTTTAACTATTACCAATGTCACATTTTTACAAGGTAGTTGGTTTGAACCTTTAAAGCTCGGTACAAAGTTTGCTTTAATTGTCTCCAATCCACCGTATATTGAAGAAAATGATCCCCATCTCACGCAGGGGGATGTACGTTTTGAGCCTTTAAGTGCGCTGGTGGCCAAAGACAAAGGCTTGGCTGACATTAAACACATTGCAGAGAATGCGCGACACTATTTGCAGCAACAAGGCTGGCTGCTGTTTGAACATGGTTATGATCAAGGGGCGGCAGTCAGAGCGTTATTTGAGTCACTCGGCTATCACCATGTAGTGACAGAAAAGGATTATGCGGGTAATGACCGAGTGACACTGGGTCAATATTCGCACTCAGAAGAGAGAGCATCATGTACGAAGGATTAAAACATTTTCATCTACTGACCATTGCGGTCAGTGCACTATTGTTGTCGGTACGTTATGCCTTGATGATGATGGATTCCAAATGGCTGCAACACCCTTTTTTGAAACGTTTTCCTCATATTAACGATTCGCTGTTGTTGTTATCGGGTATTGCGTTGATTGTGATGTCTGGTTTTATCCCATTTACCCCAGCCGCACCTTGGTTAACTGAGAAGCTGACCTGTGTGATGGCGTACATTGCGCTGGGCTTCTTTGCGCTCAAACTGGGTAGGAATAAGCTGTTGCGTACCTTTGCTTTTTTGGGCGCATTAGGTTGGCTTGCTATGGCGGGAAAAATCGCCATCGTAAAAACGGCTATGTTTTTAGGCTAACAGCATCCGAGCGGCATTATGTTTGAATGGTTCGATGAAGATTTTGATGCAATGGAATTGGTGGAAGGGGCGCTGATCTTAAACAAGGCCGTCAATCCTGAAACTGAGGATGAATGGGCACGCCAAGAGTTGGCCCGTTTGCTTACACAAGCAAAACACGAGTTAGCTAATGAACAGGATGAAAAACAGCGTTTCGAAGCGTTGTTGCATCTGTTTTACCAACAATGGGGTTTTCGCGGTGACAGAGAGGCTTATTTTGATTCACGTAATGCCTTCATCGATAAAGTGTTGCAGCACCGCAAAGGTATTCCCGTCAGTTTAGGTGCGCTGTTGCTCTATTTTGCGCGCAAGCTAGGCTTTCCTTTACAAGGTATTACCTTTCCCACACAGTTTTTATTGCAGTTGCATTGGTGCGATGAATCACCGATTTATATTAACCCTTTTACTGGTGAAATCGTCTCATTACATATACTGCAAGCGTGGTTAGTTGGGCATAAAGGGGTCTTGTCTAAGCTGAAATCGAGTCATTTGGAAGTGACAGATAATCCGACGGTGATCGGTCGTTGGCTGGCACTACTAAAGAGCGCACTATTAAGAGAAGAGCGTTATACCTTAGCGCTGCGTTGTACTGATTTAGCGCTGACTTTTGTTCCTGATGATCCGTATGAGATCCGCGATCGCGGCTTTATCTATCAGCAACTGGATTGTCACCAAATTGCCTTATCCGATTATCAATACTTTATTGATCATTGTCCGAATGATCCGGCGGCTGAGTTATTAAAAAATCAAGTTAATGCATTAAGCTTTGAAGCTATTACGCTGCATTAACCGCTAAATGAGAGAGAATAAAATGGAACAAAAAATCGTCCACGTGGGTGATATTCCCGTCGCTAACGACAAACCGTTTACTCTGTTTGCTGGAATGAACGTCCTTGAATCCCGTGATTTAGCGATGCAAATCTGTGAGCATTACGTGAAAGTGACCGATAAACTCGGCATCCCTTATGTGTTTAAAGCTTCTTTTGATAAAGCAAACCGTAGCTCTGTTCACTCTTATCGTGGCCCCGGCTTGGAAGAGGGAATGAAAATTTTCCAAGAGTTAAAAGAGACCTTTGGGGTCAAAATCATCACTGACGTGCACACAGAAGCTCAAGCTCAGCCTGTGTCTGAGGTGGTTGATGTGATTCAACTGCCAGCGTTTCTTGCTCGTCAAACTGACCTTGTCGAAGCGATGGCGAAAACAGGTGCAGTGATCAACGTGAAAAAACCACAATTTATGAGCCCTGGCCAAGTGGGCAATATCGTGGAAAAATTTGCAGAGTGCGGCAACGACAAAGTGATTTTGTGTGAACGTGGTGCTTGCCATGGCTATGATAATCTAGTCGTTGATATGTTGGGTTTTGGTGTGATGAAAAAAGTATCAAACGGCAGCCCAATTATTTTTGATGTGACCCATTCACTGCAAATGCGCGACCCTTCTGGCGCAGCTTCTGGTGGGCGTCGTGAACAGACAGTTGAGTTAGCAAAATCAGGTCTTGCTGCCGGGATTGCGGGCCTTTTTATTGAAGCGCATCCAAACCCAGATAAAGCGCGTTGCGATGGTCCATCGGCACTGCCTTTGGATAAACTTGAACCTTTCCTTGCACAAATGAAAGCGTTAGATGATTTGATCAAGAGTTTTGCTCATATCGATATCCGCTGATTTTTTGTTGGATCTACCACTCATAATTTGGCCACCGTAAGGTGGTCAAATTTTATCGAATGTTTCCCAAACCTGTTTATCTTGTCTAAGTGCTCACTTTTCCTTATTTTTTCGTGTTTAGGAAAGAAAACGATTGCCTGTGATCCATTAAAATTTCACGTGTAACCTGTGGCAACCGTTACATTTTTGAATTGATTTTATAGTGATCAATTCTACATAAATATGAAATCAATCTGTCACCTTTGAGATGTTAATTTAAACTGGGTCAAGTTTATTGGTATGGCTTGATTTTGTGTTTGCAACGTTGACCATGACCTCCCCCTCACAAGCAGTGGATTTTTCAAGTTCAAAGGTATGATAATGAAACAACGTCTTATTCTAAAAACAGCGCTCAGCGCGGCCATTCTTACAGCCCTTGTGGGTTGCGCAACTCAACCCACTCATGAGTGGAAAGAAGATACGACTTATAAACTCACCGTGTTACACACTAATGACCACCACGGTCGTTTCTGGCAAAACAAATATGGCGAGTATGGTATGGCGGCACGTAAAACGCTGATCGACGATCTTCGCTCTGATATTGAAGCTGAAGGCGGCAGCGTACTGCTTCTTTCTGGTGGCGATATAAATACCGGAGTTCCTGAATCTGATCTGCAAGATGCAGAGCCTGATTTTAAAGGCATGAGCAAGATTGGTTATGATGCGATGGCGTTAGGTAACCATGAATTCGATAACCCGCTCGAGGTGCTGTTTAAGCAAAAAGAGTGGGCGAATTTCCCAATGCTGTCGGCCAACATTTACGATAAAGCGACCGGAAAACGTCTATTCCAAGCCTACCAAATGTTTGATAAACAGGGCGTAAAAATAGCGGTTATCGGTTTAACGACTGAAGATACCGCTAAAATCGGCAACCCTGAATACATTGATGGTATTGAGTTTAGAGATCCAAAAGAAGAAGCGAAAAAACTGATCGCAGAAATTGAAAAAACGGAAAAGCCGGACCTTATTTTTGCCGTTACCCACATGGGCCATTATGAAAATGGTCAACGTGGTGTGAATGCACCGGGTGATGTTGCGCTTGCACGATACTTGGATGAAGGTTCTCTCGATATGATCGTCGGCGGCCACTCTCAAGAGCCTGTCTGCATGGAAGGCCCTAACGTGGTGAAGAAAAACTTCCATCCGGGAGATGAATGTAAGCCTGATATGCAAAACGGTACTTACATAGTGCAAGCGCATGAATGGGGTAAGTATGTTGGCCGTGCGGATTACGAATTCCGTAATGGTCAACTGAACATGGTGAGCTACAACCTGATCCCTGTAAACCTGAAGAAAAAGGTGAACGTGAATGGCGAGAGTAAGCGCGTACTGATTCAAGATCAAATCGCTGAAGATTCAGAAATGCTTAGCTTCTTGCGTCCATATCAAGAGCAAGGTCAAGCGAAACTGAATGTAGTCATTGCACAAAGTAATGGTAAGTTAGAAGGGGATCGCAACGTTGTGCGTTTCCAACAAACCAATTTAGGTCGTTTGATTGCACTTTCTCATATGGAACGCGCAAAAGCCGACTTTGCGGTGATGAATTCTGGCGGCGTGCGTGATTCGATTGATGCAGGAAAAATCACTTATAAAGATGTGCTCAAAGTACAACCTTTTGCCAATATTCTCACTTATACCGATATGACCGGGGCTGAAGTGTTGGATTACCTCAATGAAGTGGCGACCAAACCTGTTGATTCTGGCGCTTATGTACAATTCGCGGGGATTTCGATGACAGTGGCCAATGGTAAGGTATCGAACGTCTTTATTGGTGATAAGCAGCTCCGTTTGGACGAAACGTATCGCTTCACCGTGCCTAGCTACAATGCAGCAGGTGGTGATGGTTATCCAAAAATCTCCGATCATCCAGGTTATGTGAATACGGGGTTTGTGGACGCGGAAGTATTGAAAGATTACCTCGAAGCACACAGTCCAATTGATGTGAACCAATATGCGCCAGCGGGCGAAATTGTCTATAAGTGATAGCGCGATAAAGAGTTTGACTCATTGTGAGCAATCATTTTAACTAAAGGCGGTGCTTAGGCATCGCTTTTTTATTGGCACTAACGGTTACTTTGAGATAAGCACGATGACACCTGCGATTGATTTGGCGAAAAAGAAAAAAATTCCTCACACTCTCCATCAATATCAACATGATCCTAATCACAGCAGTTATGGTTTAGAAGCGGCTGAGGTTTTGGGACAAGATCCGAAAAAAGTGTTTAAAACACTGCTGTTTTGCTTAAATGGCGAGCCGAAAAATCTCGCTGTCGCGATTATTCCTGTTGATCAAAAATTAAACTTAAAGCGTGCGGCCAAAGCGGCTAAGTCGAAAAAAGCGGAAATGGCTAATCCAGACATAGCGCAAAAAACCACGGGTTATGTGGTTGGTGGTATTAGCCCACTTGGGCAGAAAAAAGCACTACCGACCTTCATTCATCTCAGCGCAGAAGATCAATCGACTATCTGTGTCAGTGCAGGTAAGCGCGGTTTAGAGATTGAATTGGCACCGAGCGATCTTGCGTTATTAACGCGAGGTGAGTTTGTTGAATTGTGTCAAGAATAGAGAATGAAAATCCGGCCTTGAGTGAGGCCGGATTGACTGGCAAAATTAGTTCTTCAGTTTGATCTCTTCTTCCATTTGGGCGTTATCCACCACATGGTTTTCTCCTAAGTCATTAGGAAGGATCAAGTTTAGAATAATGGCTACGATACCGCATAAGCTGACACCTTGTAGGCTAAACTCTCCGATACCAAAGGCCATGCCGCCGATACCAAACACTAATGTCACTGCCACAATCACTAAGTTACGAGACTTGTGAAGATCGACATGATTTTTAATCAGTGTGTTTAGGCCAACCGTTGCAATTGAACCGAACAGCAAAATCATAATGCCGCCCATTACGGGAATTGGAATGGTTTGTAGTAGCGCGCCCAGCTTACCAACCAATGCTAATACAATCGCGGTGATCGCAGCCCAAGTCATGATTACTGGATTAAAGGCTTTCGTCAGCATTACGGCACCCGTCACTTCGCTGTACGTAGTGTTTGGTGGCGCACCCAGCATCGAGGCTGCGATGGTGGCAACACCGTCACCCGCAATGGTGCGATGTAGCCCAGGTTTCTTGATGTAATCTTTTCCAGTGACGTTTGAGATCGCGAGCATATCGCCCACGTGTTCGACTGCCGGAGCAATTGCAACCGGGATCATGAACAAGATCGCGTTGATGTTGAACTCAGGGAAAGTGAAGTTCGGCATTGACAGCCAAGCCGCTTGCGTAACAGGAGTAAAATCCACTACACCAAAATAGAGGCCCAAAAGATAGCCTGCAAAAATACCGCCGCAGATCGGCAACAGTTTGAGAAAACCTTTGGCAAAAACGCTAATCGTGATGGTGGTTAACAGTGAAACGCAAGAGATCCACATCGCTACATCTGAGCTAATCAGTTGTACCGAACCATCTCCAGTTTTACCTAGCGCCATGTTTACAGCAACAGGCGCAAGGCCTAAGCCAATCACCATGATCACCGGGCCAACGACTACAGGAGGTAAAATTTTGTGGATGATTTCTACGCCACGGACTTTGATGATCGCTCCCAGTAGTATGTAGACAAAACCAGCGGCCACTAAACCGCCCATCGTCGAGGCAACGCCCCAAGTTTGGATGCCAAACATAATCGGTGCAATAAAGGCAAAGGAAGAAGCAAGAAAGATGGGGACAGAGCGGCGAGTAATAAGTTGGAATAAAAGGGTACCGACACCGGCGCCAAATAGTGCAACGTTAGGATCAAGCCCAGTTAACAGCGGGACAAGAACCAGCGCACCAAATGCGACGAAGAGCATCTGTGCGCCTTGGATGGCATTTTTCATCATGATTTCCCTGAAGCAAAATAAAAATTCGCGGGATTCTATCACTTTTGCAAACGATTGCCATTGAAACTAGATCAAATAAAGTCACAAATGTTGATGAAATTATCACCGAACTCTGCCGTGGATTCCTTGCCGCGGACCGGATAGTTGCTTATCATCGACGTTCACAAAACAGATCATAGGAACAGTATGCGCTATTTAGCTATGTTGGTGATGAGCTTACTCACTCTCCCTGCTTATGCCTTAACCAAGGTCGACTTATACCATACCGAAGTCGTGATTGATCAACAGCAAGACAATGCCGACGCGAATGCTCGTATCAAAGGGATGAGCGAAGTGATTGTTCGAGCTTCGGGTGATAGGAATGCGGTGGACAATGAGGTGATTAAAAAAGCCTTAAGGCAGAATTCGCAATATTTAGCGCAAATCAGTTATGGTCAAAATGGGGCGCAATCTTCGATTGTTATGGGGTTTAGCGCACCGCATATCCGCACATTATTAACTCAAGCTCAATTACCATTTTGGCCTGAAAACCGAGCTAATGTTTTAGTCTGGTTGATTGAAGAGTCAGGTTATGACCGCAGTATCGCTTGGGAACATTCTGACACGAGTACGTTAAAACAGCTTAAAGGCGCGACTCAAACTCGCGGTTTGCCTATCACAGTGCCTGTGGGTGATTTTGATGATATTACCGGTGTGGAAGTCTCGGATTTGTGGGGCGGTTTCGTGCAGCCTATCAGCATGGCTAGCCAACGTTATCCAACCGATGCGGTATTGGTGGTCAGAGTGCAAAGTAATGGTGTGCGTTGGAGTTTGTATGATCAACCCGCCGCTCAAATGACACAAGCCACGAAAGCGCCACTGTCTGGTCAAGCGTCTGGTGACGATGCCATTGAACAAATGGTCGATCAATTGAGTGATTACTATGCAAGAAAGAGCTCGGTTATCGTGGCCAGTGAATCCTCTTCTTCGCTGCTTGCTCGTTTTAGCCCGATTGATGATGCAATGGATTTCTTTACCTTGGAGAATAAGTTGAAGCGCTTAAGCTCTGTTGCTTCTTTGGACATTCTCAAGATTCAAGGTGAGGAAATCACTTTCGAAGTGCATTTGTTGGCTTCAGAGTCCGAGTTTGAGCAAGAAGTGCTACGCATGGGCAAAGTCGCTAAAATTGACGACCCACAGCCAGAGAGTGTGCCAACACAGCTTACCCCAGCAGCAGAGGTTGATGATTCTGCTGTGGAGTCAGGCTCTTTGCAAGTCACACCTGAACCGTCATTATCTCAGGCCATCACTGAACCAGTGAAGCGAGTGCTCTCTTTTGAGTGGCAAGCGTAAAGTACTCAGTCACCCCTTGAACAAATGCTGAGATAATCAAAAAGAGCCCATCAGGGCTCTTTTTGCATGAGAAGAATAGGCAATCCTGTCATGGATTGACTCTATGGTTGATTATCGTGGGTAAAATTGGCTTTCTCTTGCTTTTCGACTTCAGATAGACGCTTGAGTTTCAGTCCGAGCTCTTTACCGCGATGGCGAGCATACAAGGTATTACCGACAAAAGCGGCAAATGTCAGTAGCAGTTCCACTACCGCTAACCAGCGCTCCCCTCCATCAACATAAATCAGCGTCAATGCGTGTAGAAAGTAGAGCATTAAAACAAAGTTGGCCCAGGCGTGAGTGTAGGGTTTTCCGGCCAAAATTCCCGGTAATGGTAAAAGCAGTGGGATAACCCATGCAATGGCCAATGCAACATGATTAAGATGAGGGTGAGGAGAGAGCGAGAATTGCCATAAAACCACCCATATAATTAGGGATAAGTTACTCAGTAAAGCTAGCCATCGGTACTGCTTGGTGCTTGGCATCATTTCTGCCGTCATAATCTGTCCTTTAATCGGCTGGCTAGCATTGCCAGCCGTTTTCCTAAATTTTTAGCCAGTTCACTTTCGTGCGTAGTGAGTTGTGGCGAGTGTGTTGCGACATGGCTTGCACCATATGGCGTGCCTCCAGAGGTTGTGGTATGCAGTGCAGGCTCTGAATAAGGGATGCCAACGATTAACATGCCATGATGCATCAGTGGCAGCATCATACTCTGTTGCGTACTCTCTTGGCCGCCATGCAAAGAGGATGAAGAAGTAAACACGCAAGCGGGTTTATCAATTAATGCGCCGCTAATCCATAAAGGGGTCGTTTGGTCCCAAAAGTGCTTCAGTGGCGCGGCCATATTGCCAAACCAGACTGGGCTGCCAAAAGCCAAACCATCACATTGCTTTAACTCATCCAGAGTCAGGTAGGGATCGGTCGTTTGCTCTGCATGATTGTCTAGCGCCGGAACGGTGCGCAAGAGCGCTGTCGCGCCTTGTGCTTCAATTCCGCGTGCGATTTGTCGTGCCAGTGCTTGCGTTGAACCGTGCCTACTGTAATAAAGTACGACGACTTTAATACTCATAAAATCTCAAGTACTTGCTCTGGTGGACGGCCGTGGCGCGCTTTACCATTGGCGACAACAATGGGACGCTCAATCAACTTAGGGTGCGCGGCCATGGCTGAAAATAGTTGATCATCAGTAAGTGCATCATCACTTAGGCCAAGTTCTTTATAGAGATCTTCTTTGGTGCGCATCATATCACGAACCTGATGTAGCCCGAGTTGAGCGTACAAGGTTTTCAACTGTTCGATGGTTGGCGCTTGGTCTAAATATTTGATGATCTGTGGCTTTAACTGGCGGTCTTCCAGCAGTGCCAGAGTTTCACGACTTTTTGAGCATTTAGGGTTGTGATAAATCACGACTGACATAACTTCTCCTCGTTGTATTGTGATTATTGGAGTGATAAGAATCGGTCTCGTTGCACCATCAATTGGTCAATGCGTGCATCGTAGCGAGCTTGTTCTAAGCTGCCAAGTTCGGCGAGTTGACTTGCTTGAGTGTAATATTGAATTGCTTTATTCCAATTGGCTTTGAGCGCTAGAAGCTCCGCCCGCGCAGCAAGATCTTCTTGGCTATTGCCAATGCCGATATTCGCTTCTGATAGCAAATGCCAGCCGTTGGTATCATTAGGGTTGTCATGGGTGTAGCGCTGCAATACCCGAATGGCATCAGACAATTTATCTTGTTTTAACAAGCTGTTGGCGTAGTTAATTGTTAAGGTTGGATTGTTCGGTTTCTGTTTAAGCGCCTTTTCGAGCAAGGTTTGGGCTTTGGCCGCTTGATTTAGAGCGATATCGAGATCGGCCATCGCATCAAGATAGAAATTGTTTGTTGGGTCTTGTGCAACCAGCTTTGATAAAATCGCCTCTGATTTATCAAATTGCTTGCTATCGAGATAAACCAAGGCTTTGCCATATTGAAAGGCTGGCGCGAGAGCCGCACTCTCTTTTTTCTCCGCACGCTTAAACCAATCAAGAGCGGCTTCATTATCAATCCCAGCATAGCGAGCAACAATTCGCGAGCGTGCTAAATGGTAATCCAATGAAGGTTGAAGGCGCATAGGCGGGTAGTGTTGGGCGCGCTCACGGCTGTCGGTAATACGATCTTCTGGCAGCGGATGGGTTAGTAACATCGGTGGCGGTTTACTAGCGTAACGATATTCATCAGCGAGGCGGCCAAAAAACCTTGGCATGGCTTGCGCATCAAACCCCGCTTTGGCTAGCGTTGCAATACCAAATCGGTCAGCCTCTTTTTCATTACTGCGCGTATAGTTTATTTGGCTTTGCATACTGCCTGCGGTGGTGGCGGTAATGGCGGCAATGCCCACTTCAGGTGCCGCAATGGCCAGTAACAAAGATCCCGCCAATGCGGCGATTGTTGCTGGTGAGCGTCTGGCTTGGTCTTCCATACTGCGTGCTAAATGGCGCTGCGTGACGTGGGCAATTTCGTGCGAAAGAACCGAAGCGAGTTCGCTTTCTGTTTGTGCATGCAAAAACAACCCAGAGTGCAACGCAACATAACCGCCAAAGAAGGCAAACGCATTGATATTGCGATCGCGGATCATAAAAAAGGTGAACGGCGTTTTTACATCGTTGGCATTGGCAACCAATTTATGCCCTAGGCTATCGATGTACTCATTTATCACCGGATCATTGACGATAGGCTGGCTGTTACGCAGCATGCGCATATAAGCATCACCATAAATAAGCTCTTGATCAATCGTCAAGGTCGAACCTGCTACTGTCCCAATGTCCGGTAGCTCTATGGTGTCGGCATAGCTCAAGGAAGGGGCGTTTATCGCCACAGTAATACAGAGGCAAAGTAAGGATCGAGCGCGTTTAAACTTCATATTTGTCAGTGATATTCCGTGATCTTCTTGTCTGTATGACATTGAATGTGTGAATTGGTTTCCAACTCAAAATAACGGCCAAAAATTGTAGAGAGAGAAGAGTAAGCCAGCCGGTGTTTGAGTATCGATAAACACTGGCATGCCAGTCAAAACTCGATACAATGGCAGGCCTATATTAAGCATTGAGCAGAAGAATGGAACCAAATATTCTGGATTTACGCCAGCAGCGTTGTCCGATGGCTTTATTACTTGCGAAGCGTCACACTGTTCAATTGGTTTTGGGTGAGGTATTAGACATTTGGCTTAACGACGTCAGCTCAGGACAGGATATAGAAAAATATTTGTCTGCTCATGGCTTTCGTTGCCAGTGGAACACGTCACCCGGCTATTTTTGGCTAAAAGTAATTAAGGAACTCGATTAAATGTTTGAAATGGTAACTCGTTGGTATCAAAGACGCTTTTCTGATCCTCATGCCGTTAGTCTGGTTGCTATTCTGTTTTTTGGTTTTGTAACGATATATTTCTTCGGCCATTTGATTGCGCCGCTGCTTGTGGCCATTGTGCTGGCGTATTTACTTGAGTGGCCAGTAATGCAATTGCGCCGTTTTGGGCTTCCTAGGTCCGTTTCCGTAATTTTGGTGATTTTGCTGTTTGTCGGTTTGATGCTGCTGGCTATCTTTGGTTTAGTACCAACCATTTGGAAACAGGTTGGTAATTTAATCAATGACATTCCTAACATGTATGCAGGGTTGCAAAGCTTCATTTTGAGTATTCCTGAACGTTACCCTGAACTCGATAACTTACAGATTGTTGAGTCGGTGATAAGCAATGCGAAGAACCAGGCTTTAGGTATGGGGGAAAGTGTCGTTAAAGGGTCACTTGCTTCTCTTGTGAGTTTGGCCACCTTGGGTGTCTATCTCATTTTAGTGCCGTTGCTGGTCTTCTTTTTATTGAAAGATAAGAATGAAATGCTGCGAATGACCAGTGGGTTATTGCCACGCAACCGTAAACTCGCGGCTAAAGTATGGCAAGAGATGAACCAACAAATCTCAAACTACATCCGTGGAAAAGTGTTAGAAATACTGATTGTTGGTAGTATCAGTTACGTCACTTTCGCCATTCTTGATTTACGTTATTCGGTGTTGCTTGCTGTGGCTGTAGGTCTATCGGTTTTGATCCCTTATATTGGCGCGGTCGCTGTGACGGTGCCAGTTGCCATCGTCGGTCTCTTCCAATGGGGCATGACTCCACCATTTTACACATTATTAATTGCTTATGGCATCATCCAAGCTTTGGATGGCAACGTATTGGTTCCCGTTCTATTTTCTGAAGCCGTTAATCTACATCCCGTTGCTATCATTGTCGCGGTGTTAGTCTTTGGTGGGCTATGGGGGTTTTGGGGCGTATTTTTTGCAATTCCTCTTGCCACTCTAGTAAAAGCAGTATGGCATGCTTTGCCCAGCACTGATGAACCTGTTGTTGAGGCTGAATCACCCTAAAATCACTGAATTATAAATAAAAAATAGAGAGTAAACAGAATCTCTAAGGAAGCCTAAACCGTAATCGTTTTAGGCTTTTTTTTGCCAAATAGTAAATATTGATTAGACTGAACTAAGTGGATGTGTAAAAAAGCTATAGATTTTTTGTAACTTGGCGATAACTAACTATAACCACAAAAATGATAATTAATTTGGCATCAATGAGGGATACTTATGAAGTTTAGCCAAAAAATAGTTGCAGCTTCTTCTGCACTTCTGCTTGTTACCGTCTCGCTTATTTCCATTCAGCAACTGAGCATTGTTCGCTCGGAAATAGAATCCCTAGTTACAAAAAGTCTGAATGAAATGGAAGCAGGGGTTAAAAACACCATTGTTTCTGAAATGGAAAGCAAAAAATCCTTAGCTCAGTCAATGACTGAGGTGATTGAGCTTGATCCGCTCAACCGGGATTACGTTAAAAACATTCTTGAAAAACCGAAGTTGAAAAAAAGCTTTTTAGCCATAGGGTTAGGGTATGAATCCGATGGTAAAGTGGTGGAGAATGATGACGGTTGGGAGCCAAGCGCCGATTACGACCCTCGCAAGCGCCCTTGGTTTGTGGATGCTAAAGCATCGAAAAAACTTATCGTTACAGCGCCGTATGTCGATATTTCTACCAAAAATGTGATCATTTCTATTGGTACGCCTATTTACGATCAAGGTCGATTCTCTGGTGCCATGTTCTACGATATGGAATTGACGGGTTTAGCTGAATTGGTGAACTCTATTAATTTATTCGATGCGGGTTACCTCTTTATTGTTTCAGGTGACGGAGCGACGATTGCTCACCCTGATACCAAAAATAATGGTGAGAAGTTATCGACTTATTTACCGCAAGTGACTCTGAAAGAGGGGGACCAACAGATTGAAATTGATGGTACCCGTTATCTCGTCAGCTTCACTCATATTCCAAGTGAGAACTGGTACATCGGTGCGATTGTTGATGAATCCATCGCCTTCAATGCGATTGGCGTGTTACGCAATAGCTCTATTATCTATACGTTAATTGGGCTTGTGTTGAGTGTGATTGGCTTGACGCTACTGATTAAAGTGTTAATGCGTCCATTAGGTGTGCTCAATGAAGCGATTCAAGATGTCGCCTCAGGGCAGGGGGATTTAACCAAACGCTTGGATACCAATACGGACCAAGAGTTTGCTCAACTCGCAGCAGGGTTTAATACCTTTACTGAGACGCTGCAAAAGCAGATCACGCAATCAAAAGCGATTGGTGAAGAGATCATGCGTGGCACAGAGCTCACGGTGCAAGGTGCTCATGAGTCAGCAGAAGCGATGCGCACTCAGTTACAAGAGTTAGAGCAACTAGCCACTGCAATGCACGAAATGGCAGTGACATCGACAGAAGTTGCCAATAATGCGCAAGGTGCAGCAGCAGCGGCGAAAGAAGCCGATGAAGCAACGCAAGATGGTTCCAGTGTGGTCAGTGAAACGACATTGTCGATCGACAATTTATCGGCCCGCATTGACCAAGCGGTGGAAGAGGTGAAAGGCCTAGAGTCCGCGACGGCAAATATTGAAACTATTTTGAAAGTGATTAATGACATTGCTGATCAAACTAACTTGCTTGCCTTAAACGCGGCGATTGAAGCGGCTCGAGCGGGTGAATCTGGCCGTGGTTTTGCCGTTGTTGCTGATGAAGTGCGTACACTAGCTCAGCGCACTCAGCAATCGACTACCGAAATTCGCAGTATGATTGAGCAATTACAAGCAGGAGCGAGTTCCGTCTCTTCCGCTATGAATGAAAGTAAAACGACGGCTGTTGATGCGGTAAATAAAGCGAAAACGGCAAATTCGGCACTGAACCGTATTCGTGATGCGATACAAGTGATTTCGGACATGAATATCCAAATTGCATCTGCGGCAGAAGAGCAAAGCCTTGTGGCTGAAGAGATCAACACCAATACAGTGAAGATTAAAGATTTGTCGACGCAAGTGGCACAATCTGCTGAAGAAGCCAATATCGCAATGCAGGTTCAAACGGAAAACGTTCGTGAGCAAGATGCTCTGCTCAATAAGTTCATTGTGTAATTACACATCAACTTTTTATTAGCCGTGTTACAAAAATGCCAGTATTAAGAACTGGCATTTTTTATTTCGGTCGAGTTTTGATTATTGGGCGTTTAGATAATCAAGTACCACTTCATGGTGATCTTTGGTTTTGAATTTATCAAAAACCTGTTCAATGATACCTTGCTCGTTAATTAAAAAGCTAACCCGGTGTAGGCCATCATAAACTTTGCCCATGAAAACGCACCCTTGGAAATATGCTAAGACATAAATTTTGACGATTCTTAATAAAGTCTATCTTTAACAATGAGTTAAGTTAATAAATTTCTTGTTTAAACCCTAATTATAGCAGTTGTCATATTTTTTTGTAAATTGGGCTATTTTTGACGCTTTTCGAAGCGGGAACTTGTCATAAAAAGTTTAGGCGATTTTATAAGATGAAGCTGATTTTCATTGCGACAGAATCGCTCGGTGATCACACACATGACTCTGAGCCTGTAACTCATTTGTGGACAGAACTGTTTTATACTTCCTGCTAATTTACTGAACCATCAATTATCTAAAGTATGGCAAAATTTATTGCGCAATATTGATTGATAGTGCAGACGACTCGCTTTCTCTGCGTATTTCCATGAGTTAGCTCATGCCTATTTTCAATAGTCAACAAACTGTAATGAAAGCATGATAAATGTCGAATTTAGTAATCCTAAACATCTACAGGGCAATTGATGAAAATATTATTTGTGTGCAAACATAATGCAAGCAGAAGCATTTTGGCTGAAGCAATTGCAAAAAAATACCTGCCTGAAAATTTCCAAATCGCAAGTGGTGGTAGCCATCCTAAGGGTCAGATCAATCCTCGTATTGCACAATACCTTGAAATGCATGGCTTTGATGCCTCTGAGTTTCACAGTACGTCATGGGAAGAAAGGCTTAGCTTCCATCCAGATCTAATAATTACTGTGTGTGACACAATGCACAATGAAACTTGCCCAAACTGGTTATCTGCTGGTATTCGTGTTGCTTGGGATCTTGAGCCATTGCCTAATGATGAAGCTTCAGTCTCCGAATTTAACAAGCAGTGCGATAAAGTATACTCCTCTCTAAAACGAAGAATTGGAGCTCTTGCAAACATCGATTTTCAAAATCTCGATTCTGAAGAAATAAAACAGCATGTGCTCGATCTGAAATCAATGTAGATAAGTGTATACGTAACGAACTGATACTACTTCATTAACGTTTTTTACAGCTCTCGCTTATTCGATGACTTGAGGTTAAAAAATAATGCCAGCAATCGTAGCTGGCATTGGTGAACAAATCTGCTTAGTTTTATTTATTGCTGAGCCAGTTTTTGATTTGTACCTATAGGCAGCCAAAACGAAATAATGGTCGTTAATGCTAAGAAGGCAAAGGATACCCATAGACAGGCTGAGAACCCCCACATTTGGAACACCCATCCAGATAGAATCGTCCCTATCAAGCGCCCCATTGCGTTTGCCATGTAGTAGAAACCGACGTCCAGAGACACACCATCGCCCTTGGCATAGCTGACAATTAAGTATGAGTGCAGTGATGAGTTCACAGCAAACACAGCACCAAAAATCATCAATCCAACGACAATAACCACTTCTGGGTGCCATTGCTGCTGAACACTGTAAGCAATTACGCCAGTCACTATAGACAATACCAACGCCCACACTATCGCGGCTTTACCATCTGGAGTATACCCCGATTTACTGCCTGTTATCTTTGGTGCAATTCCTTGAATGATTCCGTAACCGATCACCCAAATAGCCAGGAATCCACCTACGGCGCTATGATCCCATCCAAACACAGATCCCAGATAGATAGGCAGTGCAATCACAAACCAAACATCACGCGCACCAAACAGGAACATACGAGCAGCGGATAGAATGTTTACGCTGCTAGATTTGGAAAAAATTTCAGAGAACTTAGGTTTATTTTTCGCTTTGCCCAGGTCGGATTTAAGGCTAATCACACTGCCGATAAAGACCAGTAAAAGAACACCAGCCATCGCAGCTACCGCATATTGGAAGCCAATCATCGATAACAACGCACCACCTAAGAAAAATCCTGCACCTTTTAGCGCGTTTTTAGAGCCTGTAAGTATGGCGATCCACTTATACAATGCTCCTTGCGCATTCTCTGGCACTAAGGTTTTGATGGAGCTTTTCGCACTCATTTTGTTTAGGTCTTTGGCAATACCTGACAAGGCTTGTGCCGCCATGACCCATGGAATCGAGAGCCAACTTGCAGGGACAGCCAGCATTGACAGAGCGATGATTTGCACTCCCAAACCGATATTCATCGTTCGGTTCAACCCAAGACGAGCACCTAGCCAGCCACCGATGAGGTTAGTGACGACGCCAAAGAATTCATAAAAAAGAAACAGGGAGGCGATCTCTAAGGTTGAATACCCCAAATCATAAAAATAGAGCACCACCAACATGCGTAATGCGCCATCGGTAACAGTGAAGTTCCAATAGTTAAATGTGACCAACATGTACTGGCGGACATTTTGGTTGAGTTTAGACAACATATTCACTCTCTTTAAAAAAAGAGCCGCCTAAGGCAGCTCTTCAAGGCTTCTATTGATTAGCAAATTGGTGGATGTACTCAACTTGTACATCTTTGGTAAATGCGCCAGGTCTTAACGACTGGACATGGGTGATGATTTCTTGCAGCTCCCAACCTTTCTCTAGCAAAAGATGGGCAGCAAGCAAACCTGTCCGTCCCGATCCCCCCATGCAATGCATCGCTATCTTTTCGCCATGTTCTATAGCTTTGTGTAGCGAAGGGGATATATGTTTCCAGCGAGCCTGAAAATCTTCACCTGGAGCACAGTCATCTTCTATCGGTGTGTGAAACCATTGCAAACCTGCTTTTTCGACAATATTAGGCAGATCGCCAACGCCTTTTTCTTGCATCTCATGAGTGCTCAGTGCCGTAACAACGATGGTTACACCTTGAGACTTTAGTTGATCAATACTGTCACTCAGCGACGCTTCTTTAGTGCCAGGACAAGGAGTCAGTATTAACGCTGCGTTATTGTCTTCAACAGGCAGTTCCCACGTAGGATGTGTCATTGGTTTGATTCCTTATGCTAGGCCGACTTTACGAACAAGTTCTGCGGTACGTGTTGCGTAACCCATTTCGTTGTCATACCACGCATAGATTTTCACCATACGCTTGCCAACAACCATAGTCGAAAGCGCATCGACAATCGTTGAACGTTGGTCGCTTTTGTAATCAATAGAAACAAGAGGGCGCTCTTCGAAACCAAGTATGCCTTTCAGCTCATTCTGCGACGCTTCTTTAAGTAAATCGTTCACCTCTTCAGCCGTGGTGTCACGCTTAACATCAAAAATAATATCGGTTAATGAGGCGTTAGCTAACGGCACACGCACTGCATGACCATCAATTTTTCCTTTAAGTTCAGGAAAAATTTCGATAATCGCTTTCGCAGAACCTGTGGTCGTTGGGATCAAACTCATACCACAAGCACGCGCACGGCGAAGGTCTTTATGCGGTGCATCCAAAATGGTTTGCGTGTTGGTCAAGTCGTGAATGGTCGTAAACGATGAGTGTTCAATACCAAGTTGCTCGTGAATCACTTTGACGATAGGCGCAATGCAGTTGGTAGTACAAGACGCAGCGGTCACAATCTGGTGTTTCTCTGGATCAAAAATGTGATCGTTCACACCAACCACAATGTTAGCAATCCCATCTTCTTTGACTGGCGCGGAAACAACCACGCGTTTAACACCTTGCGCTAAATACTGATTCAAAAACTCAGATTTGCGGTGTTTGCCTGTTGCTTCGATGACCACATCACAACCAGACCAATCGACATCACTGATCGCTTTTTGTTGTGAGGTACGAATAACCTGACCGTTGGCAATGATCGCATTACCGTCGCTTGTCACTTCATGATGCCAACGGCCTTGTATTGAATCAAATTCGAGCAAATGAGCCAAGGTCGCCGCGTCACCCGCAACATCGTTAATCTGGATAAATTCGATCTCAGGCCAATCAAATGAGGCTCTTAATGCTAAACGACCAATACGACCAAACCCGTTAATTCCGACTTTAATAGACATTTTTATTTCCTTTTATCCATTCTAAACACAGCATTCTGGGCGAGATTTCATCTCTGCCAGCCTTTGCATATCCTGTTGGTATTCTTGTTTCAGGCAGTTGGACTCCACCAGCCCTTGAATTTGTTTTCTCATCCATCCGGGCAGTTGGTCCGAGAGCCGATAAAACACCCATTGCCCTTGCCTT
>NZ_CAWNIB010000176.1:0-3529 GCF_963874405.1 Vibrio sp. V08_P9A1T1 | reverse complement strand
TGGTTGGCCTAACAAACGGCTCAAGAGGGATTGTCAACGCGTGGCGGCTTTAGTACAAAATTGAAGTTCAGTGTTTACAGTGTGTTTTTTGAGTTCGGCTATGCGTTGTCAACCCCTTAGCCGGGCGTTATAAGCAAATTCAGCCCCAGAGGATGAAAAATGGAAATCGAGTACAAAGTAAACCATCCAATCTCAGTTGAACAATTCGTGAGTTTACTGAAGAAAACTTCATTGGGTGAGCGGCGTCCTTTGGATAATGAGTCAACTATTCAGGGTATGCTCGATAACTCTAATTTAATTGTGACTGCCTGGCTGAACGATCAACTTGTCGGTGTTGCTCGTTCAGTGACAGATTTTCATTATTGCTGCTATCTGTCTGATTTAGCTGTTGATGAAAGTGTTCAATCCAATGGTATAGGTAAATATCTAATCTTAGTGACCAAAGAAGAGTTGAGCCCAAGTTGTAAATTGGTTTTACTATCAGCACCGAAAGCACAAGGTTATTATCCGAAAATTGGTTTTGAAGCTCATAATAGTGCATGGGTTTTATCTAGTTCTGAGCAGTTGAAAATCAATTAAATCAAGGTTTTATTTGCTTATAACAAAGCGTTCAAGAGGGACAGCCAACGCGCGGCATTTTTATTATGCGTTGGTTTTTGTGGTTACAGTGTTATGCGGAAAGTTGGTAGTAGCGTTGGCTGCCCCTTAACGCGGCGTTATAACGCAGGAGATTCAGTGGATAAATATCAGCAACTTGAGAATCTGATTAGACAAGAGTTAATCGGTTTTGGCTGCAAGAAATTGATTACATTCGATAAATTGGAGAAGTTAGATCGCAGAGATGAACGGTTTAAATTAACTCCTCATTATCACCTCAACGAACTATTGATTTATTTTTACTCTGTGCTCACTCGTCTTGTTTTACCATGTAAAAGAGACGTTATTGTATATGATGGTTTCGATAATAAAGGTCAAGATACTGGGCTCGAAAGGCTCTATGAAAAAGTAAAGGAAGGACATAACTTAATCCCCCATTTAAGTAAACTTGTCTTCGAATTAGATCAAGGTAGACTGAATGACCCAATGTTAGCGGAATGGGGCATTTATCATTTTCATATACCTGAGAATGATGGGAACAAGTTCTTTGTAAATCGCACAAATCAGCTACTCTTCGCGATCGTAACTCAAACAGAGTTTGTACCTCTTGATATACAGCCACATGATAATGAGCTCGGCACATATGAACCTTGGGTTGATGTGGATATATTTGAAAAGCTCGAACGTTATTACCCTCAAGCTATTCAACACTTGAAGCAGCGAGAAGATGTCCAGCCTCTGACTTTTGAACAGAGAAGAGCTTTGAGAACAAAAAATGGCAATACGAATGTAATCACCAACTCTGGAAATGAATACGTTCCTCCAGGCTTTGGTTCAACTGCTTCAGGTCATCCAATGTCAGTGATCACAAAAGTTGATCACAACATGTTGCTTTTAAAGCATCACTTAAATGACATCGATGAAATTGTATTTGACGCAAATTACAACCTTATAGCCAGAAATGCGTTATAACAAGCAATTTAAGAGGGATTCACAACGCTTGGCGCCCTCATTTCAAGTCAGTTTAGTGTTTATGGCACAATGCTTTAGGTTTGGGTGGAGGCGTTGTTCACCCCTTAATTGGGCGTTAGCTTAAAACAAATGAAATCAATTGGTTGTGGTCTTTTCTTTCTTCCCTTGGCAATTCGCTTAGGTTTTTCGGCAAATCAGCGTTGTTTGCCAACGCGAGTTTTGAGCTGTTGCCTCAATTGAGCTTTGGGATTGCTCGAGGTTAGCCAGTTTGGCGCAAAGTCGCTTTGGAAGTTTTGCTTTCGCTTTGAGTTTTCCGAAAATGTGCTATCAAAATTTGCAGGCTTCAAAGCAAACGAATGGCTACAAAGTTTGAGTCAATTCGGGTTTTAAAACTCAGGTGGTTTGCCGGTTTCCTAAATCGGGTTAATCTCAGTTTTGGCAAATCTAAGGTGCTGAAATTTAAGCTAACAAACTGCTTAAGAGGGATTCGCAATGCGTGGCATTTTTGGCATGCGGTGAGTTTTGTGATTAAGTCGGTGTGCGGTAGCTTTGGTAGTGAATTGCTCACCCCTTAGCAGGGCGTTAGCTTAAAACAATAAAAATCAATTGTTTGCAGTCTGTTTTTTCTTCCCTTGGCAGTTCGTTCAGGTTTCTCGGCAAATCGGCATTGTTTGCCAACGCGAGTTTTTAGCGGTTGCCTCAATTGAGTTTTGGGGTGGCGCGAGGTTAGTAAGCTTGGCGTAAAGTCGCTTTGGAAATTTTGCTTTCGCTTTGAGCTCTCCGAAAATGGTCTATCAAAATTTGCGGGGTTCAAAGCAAATGAATGGTCACAAAGTTTGAATCGATTTAGGTTTTAAAACTCAAGTGGTTTTTGGGTTTCCCAAATCGGTTTAATCTCAGTTTTGGTCAATCTAAGGTGCTGAAATTTAAGCTAACAAACTGCTTAAGTGGGATTCGCAACGCGTGGCATTTTTAGCATGCGGTGAGTTTTGTGATTAAGTTGGTGTGCGGTAGCTTTTGCAGTGCGTTGCTCACCCCTTAGCAGGGCGTTATGTTCACAAGATGGATTGTAGATATGGATGAAAAAGTACAAATAGCTTTTGGTGTTTGGGCGGGTGTTTCACTCCTCGGTTATGTGTTGTTCTATGCGAATAAAAATACACAGTTTAAGAGGAAATATTATCCAGCATTCTCTGTCGTGACGGGCGCTTTATTTTTGTTCATCGTTAACTTGATGGGGTTTTTTAAACATCAATTCTGGATTGTAATTGTCCCCATTGTTGCGCTAATAACTTTTATGAACATACGCGGTGCTAAGTTTTGCGACAACTGTGGGAAATCAAACTTTACGCAATCGTTAAAAGATAAAAAAATCGAATGTCAAAAATGTGGGCATACTATTTGAGCAATGTGAACATAACAAGGCGTTTAAGAGGGATTCATGCCGCGTGGCATTTTTGGTTTACAGTGAGTTTTGGTGGTGAAAGTGGTCTGCGGCAGCTTGGTTTATGCGGCATTCACCCCTTAACGCAGCGTTATGCGTCACAAGGATATTCATGTCAAAAGTAACATTGAAAGGTTTTATTTTAGTTCCTGAGTCGGAGCTTGAATTAGTAAAAAATGAATTGGTAAACCATAAACGCCTTACTCTCGAAGAAACTGGATGTATCACGTTTAGTGTCATTCAAAATTCGGAAAACGCTCTTCGCTTCGACGTTTATGAAGAATTCTCGGATAAAGTGGCTTTTGAACAACATCAGAAAAGAGTCAAAGCATCCCATTGGGGTAAAGTGACTGTAAACGTTGAACGTCACTATGAGATTTTTGAGTAAACGCATAACAAACTGTTCAAGCAGATTCGGCATGCGTGGCATTTTTGGTTTGCAGTGAGTTTTGTGTTTACGGAGTAGTGCAGAAGCTTTTGTATGGCATGCCTCACTACTTAACAGGGCGTTAGCTT
>NZ_CAWNIB010000175.1:0-3549 GCF_963874405.1 Vibrio sp. V08_P9A1T1 | reverse complement strand
GTGGTCATGGCCAAGAGTAGAGTTAACACAGCCAAGAATATAGGGGATTTAATCGGTCGCATGCGCATCCATATGAAATAAAAGGAACGAGCCGATTATGCCTGAAAAATAAAGGGGTTAATAGGAACAACGAGCGGTGAATTAAAAGGGGATACCGTGAGTGCAAAACACTCACGGACCAAAAGATAAATAAGTGGGCTTGGCTTAGTGGATGTAGAAACGAGGGTTTGCCGTTCCCCAAATCGTATACAGTTCAGGGAATATGAGCTCTGCATTTTCTTCCAGCTCACTGACAGTGATTCGGCCTTGCTTTTGCGCGCCAAACAAGGTGACTTCCTGATTAGGAAGGACGCCTTTCACATCGGTTACGTCAACCAATGTGGTGTTCATTGAAGTTACTCCAACCACCTTTGCTCGTTGACCGTTAATCAATACGTCACCGCGATTGCCCATTTTTCTTGGGTAACCATCTGAATAGCCAACAGGCAGATTTGCCAAAACACTCTCTTTGGTTACGCGGTATGTACTGTCATAGCCAACAGTGCTTCCTTTAGGAAGATGATGCAATGACGCAATACGTGTTTTGAATGAGACGATTGACGGATATTCCGGGTTAGTTGGTAAGTCGCCATATAGGACGCCGCCAGGACGTACCATATCAAGTTGTGCTTCTGGTACATTGAGAGCAGTGTAGGAGTTGGCAACATGCAAAATCAGTTCATCGCGTTTTAGGTTTGCTTGCTGAATCAACCAAGCTGAATTGGTATTAAAACTGGCCAACTTGCTGCGGATTTCGTCTGGATTGTAATTGGGGAAATGCGTCATTATCCCAACAATTTGTATGCCACTTTGAGTAGCAATCGCAATCGATTCTTGTTTTCCTGCATCGGTTGACATATCGATACCATTGCGTCCCATACCGCCATCATTTAATGCCAAATGTACTCTTATCGTTTTACCTTTTTGCTGGCTTAGCTGAGCGAGTTGCTCAGCTTGTATTTTACTACCGATTAGCTCTTCGATATCTAACTCGACACTTTGTGCGATTTCATCAATGCTCGCAGAGCGAACACGCATCAACTGGCCTTTAAACCCGCTCTCACGTACGGCTCTAGCCTCTGCATTACTGGTAATTGCGATACAAGGGATCCCTTGCGCGAGAATAGTTGGCATTAAACCGCGAATACCGTTGCCGTAAGCATCTGCCTTCATCACGGCGCAAATTTTAGTTTGGCTGTTGATGTGGCTCTTAAACTGCTCAATATTTTGTTTGAATTGGCCAAGATCGATCTCAAGCCAAGTATTGGATTGCTGAATTTCTTGTATAGAAGGCTCACTGACGTTAAGGCTTAAAGGTGCAGAAGTCGCTGAAAAAGAGGGTAAAGCCATGGCAATTGACAGTGTAAGAAAAGAGGCTTTGAAATTCATTCTATCTCCTAGGTAAGTAAAAACAAGAAAGCCCCGTTAGGGGCTGACTCTATTTTAGTTAAGTTTGAAACGCCCCATTGCGTCTTGCAATGTGACCGATAATTGACTGAGTTCGTGGCAAGCTTGCGCCGTTTGTTCTGAACCCTGCGCGACTTCTTGTGAAGCCGTATGGATATTTTCAATGTTGCGGCTTAGTTCATCGGCAACGGAATCTTGTTCACTACAAGCACTGGCGATTTGTGTTCCCATATCCGCAATTTGAGCTACTGAGTTTTCAATTGAAACCATCAATTGCTGCGAGTGGGTTCCTTGAACGACGCAAGAGTCAATGCTGACGCGCGAACGTTCGGTTGCTTCTTTTGCTTCGCCTGCCATGGTTTGTAATTTTTCAATAATGGTTGTGATTTCGCCAGTTGAAGCTTGAGTTCTTCCCGCAAGGGTGCGCACTTCATCGGCAACAACAGCAAAGCCTCGGCCAGATTCACCAGCGCGGGCTGCTTCAATCGCAGCGTTCAGTGCCAATAGGTTTGTTTGCTCAGCGATGTTACGAATAACGTCAAGTACCACGTTAATTTGTGTGGATTGTTGTTCTAAATTTGCAACGGTTTCGCCAGCCTGACCAATAATTGTAGCCACTTGTTGAATGGAGCTCACCATCGCGGCATTGTCTGTCGCACCCTCTTTGGCTTTAGTGTTGGCACTACTTGCTTGTGATGCTGAGTCTTCCGTGTTGCGTGCTACATCGGCCACTGCGGCTTTCATTTGCGTCATCGCTGTTGCGACTTGTGTGATCTGATATTGCTGCTCTTTCATACCTTGAGCTGAGATATTGGAAATTTGACTCATCTCTTCCACAGCACTGCTCAGTTGTGTTACAGCGGAGATGATCTCTTCGATCAGTTGACGTAAATTGTTCTGCATCTTTTGTGAGGCATCGGCAAGTTCACCTAATTCGTCATTGCCAATAGCATTACGATCGATCTGTTTTGCTAAGTTACCTTCTGCAATCGCGTTCGCTTGGTCAACAACCAAACGCAAAGGCCCACAAATTATGCGAGTCAAGAAGAGGGTGATAATGACCATGACGACGATAATGGAAACATTACTGATACTTGATGAAGTGTTCAGTGTGTCAACTGCTTTAAGAATATAGCTTTTGTTGCCATCCATTGCTTTTTGCAAGATGCCAATCAGCGTTTTTATGTCGGCTTCAATTTTCGTGAAAGTTTCAAGCGATTGATTCAGTAGTTTGTGGGCATCGCTTTTATTATTGCTTTCTAAAGCCTGATTAAACTGAGTCACAATGTTTATATAACTATCCCAGTTACTCATCAGTTTTCTAAATGTCTGCTCTTCTTCGCCTGGCCAAACACTTTTACCATACTGTTTTAAACCTGCATCAACCTCTTGTTGTAATTGACGGCTAGTCACTAGGCGTTGTTTCACTTCGTTTATATCATCGGTGAGCAAGGAAGCAAACTGCGTACGACGCCAATAGGAGAGTTTATCTCCCATTGAATCTACGTGTTGTAGTGCAGGCAGTGTATCGTCGGCAAAATTCACCAACTGACTTTTGACTTCTTGGAGTTCGCTATATAAAAACCAAGCGAAGAGGATGTTGATTAAAGCGATGAGGCTAAATGAGCCTGCAATTTTCTGTCTGATGGATAGATTTTTTAAAAACATGAATGAGTTACCTTTGATTGTTTTTGTCAAAAGTCGCTTGAGCGAACAACATCCATTTACCGACAATGTGATCTACATCCTAATTGGTCGCGGATATTATCATGTTATCTATAAATTGACGATACCTATACTATTAAAGTAGCAGATGTTTGATTGTGCAAAGATAAAACGATTAATTTTAATGATGTGAGGGTGGTTGATTATTGGTTTAACACCTAAGAGTGGTGAGAGGATTTGCAAGCGACCCCTCATTCTGAGTATTTGCCTTAGTGGTAATCGTTGTTCATTGATCTAACACCAAACTTTTTGCTGAGTAACTGTAACATAATGGCAACGTTGTTCGAGATTCAAGTACACCTCTAATTATCGTTTCTATGAGTACTCAGGAAGAGTTTATATGGTGCGTCCTTACTTAAAATTTATCATCCCTATTTT
>NZ_CAWNIB010000174.1:0-3589 GCF_963874405.1 Vibrio sp. V08_P9A1T1 | reverse complement strand
CATCTATACTAGTCACAAATTCGAAACAACAACCCTACATATAGTTATAACAACCAAAAAAACCTAAGGAGTCAGGATGATCATTGGAGTTCCTAAAGAAATCAAAAACCACGAATATCGTGTGGGCATGATTCCCGCAAGCGTGCGCGAACTTGTCTCACACGGTCACCAAGTTTATGTTGAAACAAATGCCGGTTCCGGCATCGGCTTTTCAGACGATGATTACATCGCTGTAGGCGCATCCATTCTTCCTACTGCTTCTAACATTTTTGCGAAAGCAGAAATGATTGTTAAGGTCAAAGAACCTCAGGCTGCTGAACGAGCAATGCTCCGCGAAGGCCAAATTTTATTTACCTATTTACATCTAGCTCCAGATTTTCCACAAACTGAGGAGCTAATCAAGAGCAAAGCTGTCTGTATAGCCTACGAGACTGTAACAGATAATATGGGTCGCTTGCCACTATTAGCACCAATGTCTGAAGTCGCTGGTCGAATGTCTATTCAATCAGGTGCGCAGTGTTTAGAAAAATCACACGCGGGCTGTGGTTTGTTACTGGGTGGTGTACCCGGAGTCGCACCAGCAAAAGTGGTGGTGATTGGTGGTGGTGTAGTCGGTGCTAACGCAGCCAGAATTGCTGTCGGAATGCGTGCTGATGTGACGATTCTCGACCGAAGTGTTGATATGCTGCGTAAACTCGATGAAGAATTCCAAGGTCACGCTAAAGTCGTGTATTCAACAAAGGATGCGATTGAAAAATACGTCCTCGAAGCCGATTTAGTAATAGGCGCAGTACTGATCCCCGGAGCAGCAGCTCCTAAACTCGTAACTAAAGATCTGATTTCTAGAATGAAACCTGGCTCTGCGGTCGTTGATGTGGCAATTGACCAAGGCGGCTGCTTTGAAACCTCACATGCTACCACTCATGATGACCCGACCTATATCGTTGATGACGTCGTTCATTACTGCGTCGCAAACATGCCAGGCGCTGTGGCTCGCACATCAACTTTCGCCTTGAATAACGCTACGTTGCCTTACATTGTTAAACTGGCCAATAAAGGTTATCAACGTGCATTATTAGAGGATAAAGGATTCCTAGAAGGTTTAAACGTGATACACGGTAAAGTCACCTGTAAAGAGGTCGCCGAGAGTTTCAACCTTGAATATCTTGACCCATCTGAAGCTATCGCTCTGTTTAACTAACGATAACAATTTGCGGTAAAGCTCTCAATTCTTAGCCAAGTGCGTCATGCGCTTGGCTTTTATTTTTTATAAGCGTGAACCAATATATTGCGTGGCGTTACTTTCCTAGCGCAAAACTGCTCAATCTGCACCTCATAGCCTTGCTCTTGAAGATAAAGTGCCTTATCCAATACCAACCAAAGCTCAATCATGCGGCGAAATGCCTGTTGTACTAAGCCTATCCTTTCCATCTGCCAAAAACGCTGCTCGCCTTTACGTTCATAAGCAGGCCAATCCACTTCTGGTAATGCGATGCCTTTTTGTTCCGCCGCCCAATAACAAAAAGCTAAAAATCCTTCGGCTAGTTGTGATTTTTTGAGGCTCGGAATTGGGCAATATTGATGATGCCCAAGCTCAGATCTTAGCAACAAATCAAAACCCAAACGAAACGTCATTTCTTGCAAACGATGACGGCGAACCCGCTCTCCCCCTGTAACGGTTTCTTGCAGCGGAATACGCAGCTCTTCTTTGGACAAGGCAAGAGAAGAAGTACGACCGTAGGTGGACATGGGTTGGTAGCTATCGGCTTTGATTAAATGGTAGCAACATGGTGAAAACGTAATCGCAGGCAAGCGATGAGCAACGGAATATTCGAGTAGGCGAACATGGAGATCACCACAGGCATGTAAAGCGACGGCATGCTGATTGGTATTGAAAACGCCAAACGCTTGCGGCTCAAAAGCGTCCCCTTGAATAAATTGCATCGGAAGATCATGTTCATCGGCGCAAGCTTGTCCTGCATGACAGAGCTGCGACTGATATTCAAAACTAGTGACTTTTTGTTTTGACTGTGCTGCGATAATTCGACCTAAAAAGCCTTTACCCGCGCACCACTCTAGCCATTCCGTTCCTGAATGCCTAGAGAGGAGTGATTCGCTCATTAAACGAATTTGTTCTAGCTTTCTGCCAGGGATCCCCTGCTCTAAGTAAGGGCTGAGTGCTTGCTGAGTATTACGAGGGGCATCTTGAAGCCTAATCATGATATCCGCTTCTTTTAACCCCTCGATATACGGATGAAGTTGCTCAATGAGCGCTTGCGGCGATGACTTTAAGCTATCGATACTGTCCAAAGATAGCGTTTGCAACCACTGATCCAGCCTATGGTCTGAATGTTTCCAAGGTGAACTGTCTAAGCCACTATGGTGAAAGGGCTCAAATCGCCAAAAACGTTGGTTTTCAATTAAAAAAGCATCGATATGTTTGAAAAGCGCGCGCATACATCCCCCCTAGAAAGGCCAATTCTAGGAGGTGATGGTTTAATTAGGAAGTGTTTCGTTTTAAATGATCAAAATTTGCTTAACGAACTGGCAATTCAATGTCTTTAAACATCTCTTCTATTTCGATATTCGATTTTAACGAGGTTGCCCGTTCGACGACAGGGCGAGTAAGATGAGGCGCGAAACGTTCCATAAAGTCAAACATATAAGAGCGCAGGAATGTGCCTCGGCGAAACCCAATGCTAGTCGTGCTCGCACCAAAAAGATGGCTGGCATCAATCGCGATAAGATCGGTGTCGCGTGATTTATCTATCGCCATACTTGCGATAACACCCACCCCAATTCCCATTCGGACATAAGTTTTTATCACATCCGCATCGGTGGCGGTGAAGACAACTCGCGGCGTTAACCCTACGCGATTAAATGCAGTGTCTAACTCTGAACGACCAGTAAAACCAAACACGTAAGTGACCAATGGATACGCGGCTAAATCCTCAATCGTTACCCGTTCTTTTTTTGCAAGAGCATGATCTTTTGGCACAACAATAGAACGGTTCCAATGATAACAAGGTAGCATGATGGCATCTTGGTACAGATGAAGCGCTTCTGTTGCTATCGCAAAATTAGCGGTACCTTTTGCAACCGCTTCCGACATCTGACTTGGAGTGCCTTGGTGCATGTGTAACGACACTTTCGGATAACGTGCAGTGAATCCTTTGATTACATCAGGTAACGCGTAGCGAGCTTGTGTATGAGTCGTTGAAATATTCAGCGTACCCATCTCAGGGTGCGTATGCTCCCCAGCCACGGCCTTAATGCTTTCCACACGTGAAAGGATCTCTTGTGAGATACGAATAATATCTTCACCTGCACCCGTGACTTGTGTCAGGTGCTTACCGCTACGCTCAAAAATTTGAATACCCAATTCATCTTCGAGTAAACGAACCTGTTTACTAATGCCTGGCTGAGAGGTATAAAGGCTTTCCGCAGTTGCTGAGACATTCAGGTTGTGATTAACCACTTCAACAATATATTTTAACTGCTGTAACTTCATTATTGGCCCCGTAATCCATTATCAAAGATCCAGATCTTTCAATCATAGTTTATAATTATTAGTTATAACGCTTAACAC
>NZ_CAWNIB010000173.1:0-3619 GCF_963874405.1 Vibrio sp. V08_P9A1T1 | reverse complement strand
AACACACACACGTAAAGAAGATTGGGTTGCCATTTTAACGGGAACCTTTTTGGTCGCACAAGGCGTCTTCTTTCTCCAGTCCGCTCATTTACTGACAGGTGGAACCGCTGGTTTAGCACTGCTGATCAGCCAGTTAGTCCCAGCCTCATTTGGTAGCATTTATTTTTTGGCTAACACCCCTTTTTACATTTTGGCTTGGAAACGATTCGGTCATCGCTTTGCCATCAACAGCGCGCTATCCGGCGCATTAGTCTCTATTTTTGCAGACCATCTTTATTTGGTAATTTCTTTGGAAATGGTCAATGAAATTTACTGCGCCATTGCCGGGGGATTATTAATGGGTCTTGGCATGTTAATTCTCTTTCGTCACCGTTCCAGCTTGGGTGGCTTTAATGTCTTGTGTTTGTTTATTCAAGATAAATTTGGGATCCCTGTTGGCAAAAGTCAGTTGGTTATAGATTGCTCAATTTTAGCTGCTTCTGCCTTTTTTGTTTCGTTTTCCATTGCCACACTGTCTGTGCTCGGGGCTGTCTCACTTAACCTTGTGTTAGCAATGAATCATAAACCCACACGATATAGCGTGACTTACCCTTAAGCTGTCGCAATACCCATAAGATTAAGAAGAGATAAAAATATAACCAAATTTAGCCTTAATTCTTACACCGTAAATGCCCCCCATTATTTTTATTTAAACATTAGCTAGCTCTTATATAACGGTCGTCTAACAAGGTGACCACATTAAGTTAATGCAGTAATAGCAAGTGATTACATCACCTTATCCGACTCTCGGTACTCCATCTCAAATTGAAAAACCCAAAATACAGTCACCCATTCCATATATCACACATCGCGTCTTATTTTTGATGCACCTGATCAGTTGAAGTCGTCGGAGCTTAATATGAGAATGCACTGCTAAAAAATAATTATTATTCGTTACCTTAATAATTGAGCGGTTAGGAGCTTCTACAATGGGTGAAAGAGGAAGGATCCGTATTTCTAACTATCAAGGTAAATTTTTCTACCGCCTGATAGATTGCTTAGTAATACTGATCACAATGTATATTACACTAAAGTTTCACTCACATATCGTTACGATGTCTTATATATCTGTGGGACTTTTAGGGGTTATTTTTTATTCATTTATTGCTGAAAGCCTTGATATATACAGCGGTTGGCGAACCACAAAACTTAGAGTTTTAACTCTACACACTGCTTTTTGTTGGGCTTCAACTGTTGGCTGCTTAACTTTAGTTGGTTATTTCACAAAAACTGGAAGCGATTTCTCACGTTTAATTTTAGGTTTTTGGTTTGTCGGATCATTTATTTTATTACTGCTTTGGCGCTTCGTCGCATTTACAGTCATTTACTATCTACATAAAAAAGGTTATCACACCACTAAAGCTGTCATTATCGGCATGACACCGCAGGGCCTAGAACTATCGAAAAATCTCATCAATAACCCTGAGTTAGGTATTAAACTGACTGGCTTTTACGATGATAGGGGTGATGAACGTATCGCAAGCCATATTCCAGTGCTCGGTAAAGTTAATGATGCATTAACACTTGCCAAAAACGGTCAAGTAAAAAGTGTGTACATAGCACTACCAATGCAAGCCCAGCATCGAATCAGCAAGATTCTAGAGGCCTTTTCGGATAGCACAGTGAATACCTATATTGTGCCGGATTTTTTCACCTTCAATTTACTGCATTCGCGTTGGTATACCATCGGCGATGTTAATGCTTTTAGTATTTTTGATACACCGTTCAATGGGTTAGGTACGTGGCTAAAACGTTTTGAAGATTTAGTCTTAAGTAGTCTTATCTTGATTTTAATCAGTCCTGTCCTTATTGCAGTTGCAGTAGGCGTGAAACTCAGCTCACCAGGTCCCATTATTTTCAAACAGATGCGTTATGGGCTGGATGGAAAGTCTATCAAAGTATGGAAATTCAGAAGCATGCGTGCCATGGACAATGGGAACAAAGTGACACAAGCAACAAAAAATGATCCCCGAGTGACTCCTTTTGGTGCGTTTATTCGGAAGACATCATTAGATGAGCTACCACAGTTTATTAATGTGCTACAAGGTCGAATGTCTATTGTCGGCCCTCGCCCTCATGCCGTAGCGCACAACGAAGAGTATCGAACGATCGTTAACCGCTACATGCTGAGACATAAAGTAAAACCAGGAATTACTGGCTGGGCACAAATTAATGGCTGGCGTGGTGAAACCGATACGCTAGATAAAATGGAAAAACGTGTCCAATTTGATTTGGACTATATACACAGATGGTCGTTGTGGTTCGACATCAAAATCGTATTTCTCACCGTATTTAAAGGATTTGTAGGCAAGAATGCTTACTAGAATGGATAAAGCATACTCATATGAAAACAACTAATTTAAATAGAATCGCGTCCTTTGGTTTGGCTTTTTTTGCGTTATCAGCCGTACAAGCAAAACCGCAACCTAACCCAATCATGACTGAGTCAGGGATTGCTATTGTACCGTTTTTAAACTTATCAACGGGTTATAACGACAACTTAGCAAAAGCGTCACAAGATCTCGAACATTCCCAATATTCAGTGTTCGAACCAGGTATCGGTTTAGCAATAGAGCCGACAAGTGGCCAGAAACATCGCGTAGGTTATCGACTACAAAGAGGCGATTTTTTCAGCTCTAGCAAAGATAACTACACTGACCATTTCTTTGATTTAGCCAGTGACTGGGAGCTCAATTCCAAGCATCGAGTTGACTTCAGCTATGCTCTTGCA
The DNA here is from genome assembly GCF_963874405.1 of Vibrio sp. V08_P9A1T1. Lineage (NCBI taxonomy): Bacteria > Pseudomonadati > Pseudomonadota > Gammaproteobacteria > Vibrionales > Vibrionaceae > Vibrio > Vibrio sp. V08_P9A1T1. The sequence continues at coordinate 849 of NZ_CAWNIB010000173.1, read as the reverse complement.
TTAACTCATGAACAGCGTGGTGATAACGATACGACACTCAATTTGTCGTACAACGAATACAACACCAATAACTTCAACCTCGGTTACGGTTTTGGTGGTGAAGACGCCAAAGGTCGAATAGAAACCAACCTTGGTTGGGGCAATTTGGACTATAAAAACAACCAAAATATTACTCAATACCAAAATTGGGATGAATTACGATTCAACAGCTCTCTATACTATAAAGCGCTGCCAAAAACATCGTTGGTTTTCCAAATTATCGTTAATGATAGGCATTATAGTGATATAGCCCCAGGCTCAACTCTCAAAGACAGCACCCATTATATGGGATATGTTGGTACCTCGTGGGACGCAACAGGGAAACTGCAGGGAAATGCCAAGGTCGGTATGCAACATAAAGATTTTGAATCCTCTTCTAGGGAAGATTTCGACTCTTTTTCATGGGATATTGATGTCACTTATCTCATCCGCACATACTCTGCAGTGCAGTTGAAAACAAATCGTAAATCAACCGATACTGACGGTACAGGTGATTCAATCGATACCAAAGTGTATAACGCAAATTGGACACACAATTGGAGTGACATCATCTCTTCTAACGTCGATTATTCTCTATTAAGCGAGAATTACACCAGCACTGCTCGCGACGATGACACCAGTAAGGTAACACTTTCATTAAGCTACGATTTTCGTCGTTGGCTAACATTCAAAGTCGGCTACCAACTTGAATCGAGAGATTCCAGCATCAGTTCGTTAAGCTACGATCAAAATGTTTATTACTTTGCTATTGAAGGTGTGATGTAACTTACGATGAAGTACTTCTTAGTCATTCTATTGAGTTGTCTTTCC
>NZ_CAWNIB010000172.1:0-3685 GCF_963874405.1 Vibrio sp. V08_P9A1T1 | reverse complement strand
TTAGTTGAGAGACCCTTCACTTACTGGGACATAGAGATCAAAATCCCCACTCTCCCTATCAATAGCAACCAAAATGCGAGAGTGTTTTTCGACTATAGAACGTTGCATCCGGTTAACACGCACCCCTTCGTGAGCTCTTTGAGAAAAATCATTTGTTTCTAATTGCAACGTTCTCAATGTTTTCATATCTATATCAAATCCACCAAAATTGCTACGAAACTTATCAAGCAAGGAAACATACTGAGCAATAGAGTCTGCATTCCTAATACCTTTTTTTCCTGAAATACTGTTTATGGATCTAAGATGTGGACCACCTAAACTGCTAGTTGGGTTGAGCCCGATGGAATCACTGCGATATTCTATTTTGTCATTTGCAAGGTTTGCTAATTCATAAATATCAACATATCCTGTTGCCTGTTTTTTAGTACCAACATAGACAAAATCCAAACTATTCGGCGCACCATGAGAGAGTTCGTGGATTAATACATCCGCCACAGCTCTGTCACTTTTCCCCATTTTTTGGTAGTACTGATTAAATCCTCTTTTGTTGACTTTAATAAATTTTACTCGTTGATCTAATCCAAACTTAGCGTATTCAGAGCGCGACAACGCAGCGACTATGACTGAGCTACCCTCAATCTGGTTACCTATATCAAAATTCACTACAGACAACCGTTCAGTATCGGAACGCATTGCTTCGATAATGGATCTCAGTCTCTCTTGACCACTAGGGTCATCATAAAAATCTTTACCAAAAAATACATCCTGAGCAAGCCTAATATCATCATTTAGTGCCGTGTTATCCATAGCAGATAAGGTATTATCAAGCTTACTTTTAGCGATAGGCAGAGCATTAGCCAAACTTCTTTTAATATTTCGTACTTGTATTATGTTTCCAATAATGGGTATACGCTCAAGCATAGAACCCCATGAATTTCCACTTACTTCATCTAAGTCAGATAATACCGAACTTTGACTGCTTTTTAATGCTCTTTCAGCTTCATTAAATACATGGTTTAGATTCTGCCTGATGGTTTTAACTTTTCCTGCTGAAAGGCTTTCCCCAACCACTGGAATTATCTGGGCACTATCAAAATCGATAAGCGCAAACTTACCTGTATGAGGATCGTATAAAATATTACCCAAATTTATATCATTATGGTCGATCCCATTAGATCTTAGATATTCCACAAGTTCATTAACTATACCCTCTTCTTTGAACTTTCGAACGACATCTGACAGCTCTGGTCGAGCATTTCTAATGATGTTACTCAACGAATCCCCATGAATTTTTTTCATTTTGACCGAGACAGTTTTTACCATGGGATCGGTAGTGTCATGAAGTATCACCTCAGCAGAACCTTCCCCATACAATCTGTTGAATGCGGCTTCAGTGTTTCTGGCAGCGTAAAGTCTACACAGCGATGAGCGAGCAGGATTCTCATCCAAGCGAATGTTTCCGCTATAATCTTTCACAACAAAATTGTCATCAAGCTGGTATACCTTACCTATCGCCCCAAAGCCTATTTCATTGTTCGCTTTTCTATAACCTACAGTCATAGTTTTAATCCCTGAGAGATCAACCCCCTGCTCATGAGCAATGTGAGCAAATGCTTCGAATGACTTTTTACTCATAACCTCCCGCGATGTATCAAGTAACCTTTTTCTCAATAGCGTACATAACGCACCAGGAGCTCGCTTCACGCGTGAACAAAGCGCATTTTCCAGCTCATTATTGGTCAACAAACGGCCTACATCTACGATGTCACTCGGTATATCGAGCGACTGAAATATCGCTTTTCGTTGCCATTGATGCTTGAAAAAGTTATTTGCAACAGTATCAATGGCATCTTTTGTCGCTTTTACGGCTTTTGTGGCCGTCCCTATTAGCTTGCCACCACCTTCAAATACCAACTCTATCGCTACAGAGATCGCTACTTCTTTTAAGTATTTATTTCGCTCTTCTTCAGTATCGCTAATTGCGGCTTTCCCAAGTAATGGACCAATTGACATTGTAGTACCGTATAAAAACCCAGCAACAGTCCCCATCCCCACTGCTGGAAGTGCTAATATATGTGATATTTTTTCGATTCTATTCAACATACCCAAAGCTGCCGATTCTAAGTGCGAACTAACTAATACATCCATATCATTTGAATATTTATCAATTGTACGTTCAAAAAGATTAGAATAATCCATGCCTTTTTTATCAATCGTCATTTGGTCATAATTCCCATGAAATTCGGCCGGAAAATGAAGCTGAACCCATTCTCGTAATTCTGTATTTACTCTTATTTGTCTTTTAAAATCATTAATTGATGCAAATATGAGAACTTTATTCGTTAATAAAGAGAATAATTTTATAGGGCTATACTCTGGGTTTAAATCATATGACCATTTTTTAGAAAAATGTGGCCCATCTTCAGGCGATGGATAGATGAGAAGCATAGGAGCCTCACGGATTGAATATGAATGATTAATGTCCAATTGGTGTAGTTCAAGTGCCGACTTAGCGTAATCATAAAAACGCTCTTTTATTTGTAAATCAGACCTTAATGCTTTCATTGAACGGAAAAATTCAGCTTGTGTGTCAGTATTTTCAAGACTGTGGAGCAAAGAATTAGAAATCCCTGATGTGTTAATGATCTCTCGTTCATTATAAGCCGTATTCTCTGCTCGCCATGCTCGTTCCCTACCCGTTAGAATATCTGCAATAGAAAAGCTTTTTTTTACCGGAGGGTTTTCACGCATCGCTACAGAGTGCGCTTCAGGATGATGACTGAATACTGTATAGCGGTATGTTACTGTATTTGACAGTTCAACACCGGGTTCATTCACGGCAAGTCTATCTAATGTGTGTTGGAAATAACTCATCGGAGTTTCAATGCTACTCAGCAATTTATCTTTATTCGCTTCTACACTAGATTGCTTCTCCATAAATCTTAAAAACTTAGTAACATTCACTTTCTCTTCATTAAGGAATATTAGTAAATTGTCATGAACTTCACTAGGCCAAGAAACACTGACTTGCTTACGTTTTAATATTGGATGGTTTGTTGCCTCACTGCACAGGTAGTCGACGACTGAAATTACATCGTATTTAATTCGACCTAAATGGTCTGAGAAGCTGTATATAAGGTCTGAAAAAATAAATTTATCGATATCAATATTCTCTACTGCATGGGGATCAGTTTTTTTTATATCGTAAATTCTTGAGGTTAAATATAGAGCGGCGGCTGTATTTGATAGTTCTACTTCAGTTAGCTCGGTGCTAGGCAATGACTTCATTACAAGTGATTCAATTTCTAAGGAATTTCTAGTACGTTCATCGATGCTATCTTGAACGGCCATTTTAGATTTGAATTCAATAATATCTCGATAAAGCGACTCTCGGTTGAAATAAAGTGGCGTCGCACCTTGCCGATTTTTCTCTCCTAGCCACCCGACAAATAAGGCATCAGTACAGGTATTTACATAGTTTTTAGTTTCTTGAATTTGCTCGTCAATGAAGTAGTTCAGACTCTTCAGTTTTCGTATTGCGCTAGTTGTATTGATTGAATCTATTCCGCTCTTAGATATTTTTTTTATCAGCTTTCTAAAATTGTTATCTAAAGATTGCCATTCAATACTGCGTTCATTTAAAATTTTCAGTGATTTAGCATCATTAAAATAGGGTAATTTAGAG
>NZ_CAWNIB010000171.1:0-3699 GCF_963874405.1 Vibrio sp. V08_P9A1T1 | reverse complement strand
CGTTATATGCTTTAGAGGAAATATGGAACAGTTTGATCGCGTAGAGCGTTATCTAAAACGAATTAGAAATATATACTCTGGAGATAATTTGATCTTTTGGGATGACAGGGCATGTGTTGAGGATGATATTCTTTCCTTCTTTATTCATTGCCACCACTTACAAGATTGGGTGTCAAATCTCAATAAAGTCGGTATTACTTCTAAGCAAACTAAACAATTCATCGAAGGTCATGAATCTCTTCAAATCTGTGCTGATTTAGCAAATCAATCAAAGCACTGTCGTTTGACAAAGAGTCCTTGGTCGGGAGTAAAGCCTCACCTCGCAGGGGTTCAATATGAAAGTGTTGGTGATTCGAATAGCCCTGGTATAAGGGGGAAATTTGCAGTTGTAACGGATGATGCAACATTTGATGTTTTGGAGTTGGCTGAGTTTTGCCGGCGTCATTGGAGTCTTCTAAAGCACGATATTGAGCAGCAATGGGTACGCATATAACAAACAATTTAAGAGGGATTCCCAACGCTTGGCATTTTTCTTCTACTTCACTTTTAGTGGTTACGGTGTAATGCTTTAGGTTGGGTGGTAGCGTTGCTCACCCCTTAATTGGGCGTTAGGCGACTAGGAGATAATATTGGCTAAGGTAACTAGAATCCAAGCGGGGCAATACTCGGTGGATGATGGGCGATTTATCGTAAAACAAGGTTCAGGCTGGCTTGTACTTACTGCAAACGGTTCTCATGATTTTGGTCCTGTACCTACACTCGCATCTGCGAAACAGTATGTTGAGTCGGGAACGACACCGTTGGGGCAGCATAATTTGTCCACGAAACATGGCAAAAGACAAAGTAAAAGAGAGTTCAATTCGTATTTGGCGTCTGAAGCTAAAAATGGAAACCCGATGCCCGCAATCTTGTGGTTTATTGTTCTTTTTATAGTTTGCGGTGTTACATTCGCTGTTCGAGGTCATTAGATAGCCAAAAGTCGTCGCCTAACAAATTGTTCAAGAGTGATTCGGCACGCGTGGCATTTTTATTATGCGTCGGTCTCAGTGGTTAAGGTGTTATGCGGAAGCTTAGGTATTGCGTGCCTCACACCTTAACAAGGCGTTAAGCAGCCGTTTGGCTTTATTATTACAGTTGGAGGTTGGTAAAAATGCCATTAAATCACGCATCGATATACACAGATTTGACTGATGAACATTACTCGTTAATCGGTCGTGTTGTTGTCGAATGGTCTAACGTGGAATTTCTGTTAGGATCTTTATTGAGTCGTTTGTTGTTTACTCCTGAGTTCCCTGGTCGCGTATTTTCGAGGGGAATGGGTGCTGCTAGATTACAACTTTCTATAAAAGACGCATTGGAATTGCATAAGCTACGTTATAGGAACAAGATTGTATCTGAAGATCTGCATTTGAAAATATCACAGATAAATCACCAGTTAGATAAGCTGAGAACAACAAGAAACAAATTTGCACATTTTTGTTGGGCAAGAACCAGTGATAATGAAATTTTTGGCACGGGATTTTCTAGCGCTAATTGGGATTCAAAACGTTTTGGGAAGAACAGTGCAAGCTTCACCGTACAAGAACTAAAAGATTTTAATGATCAACTTTATAAGATAGTCGATGAACTTAGTTATATTATTGAGCAGATACCAGAAATGCAAGAAGATGGTATATCTAAAAAGCTTGGTAAATCATCTGCTTAACAAAGCATTTAAGAGTGATTCCCAACGCTTGGCATTTTCCGTTTAAGGTTGGGTTTCGTGTTTACGGCGCAATGGTTTGGGTTAGGTGGTAGCGTTGCTCACACCTTAATGCGGCGTTATAACTAGTTGCGATAAATTTGATAGTAGTGCTGTTGAATATAAATGTATAATGTCCACTAATTTAATGGGGACAATTATGTATCGTATTTCCAAACTCAGAAGCTGCTTACTAGTGGCTGCTATTTCTTCTTTTTCTTCCGGAATGGCAGTTGCTGATATGTTTCAGCCTAGCCATTCTTGCATTAAGCCATATAAACCCTTTCAGTTTAAAAGTCAGTACGAAGTAGACAGCTTTAATGATGATGTGCAGCGGTACAAACAGTGTATTAGCGACTTTGTTGAAGAGCAGAATGATGCAATGCATAAGCACTCTGATGCAGCTGACGATGCAATTAGTGATTGGAATAATTTTGTTAACTACGAACTAAATTAATTTAGCTAACCGAACACGCTGAAAGTTAGTTATAACAAGCAATTTAAGAGGGATTCACAACGCTCGGCATTTTTGCTTCTACTTCAAATTTAGTGTTTATGGCACAATGCTTTAGGTTTGGGTGGAGGCGTTGTTCACCCCTTAATTGGGCGTTAAGCATCAGGAGTTAATGGTGGCATACGAGATATATGATTGGCTTGATATAAGCAGAAGATATAAAAGCGCTATATTATTGGGTAATGGTGCATCAATTAGTCTAGATAAATCATTTACATACGCATCATTGAAAGACCATGCAATCGATTATGGGTTGTTATCTAAAGATGTAGAAAAGCTCTTTGAACATTTCGAAACAGATGATTTTGAGTTGATATTGCGTTTAGTTTGGCAGGCAAATAAGGTCAATTCAGCGCTAAAAATTAAAGATAAAGCAACTAAAAAGGCATACAAACATGTTAGAGATTGCTTAATCAAGGCTGTGCGCAGTATCCACCCTGAATACGATGAAATTGAGGGAGACCTAGATACAGTAGGTGAATTCTTAAGTGGGTTTAAAACGGTTTTGTCATTAAATTATGACCTTACATTATATTGGGTAATGATGAGAGCTAATCGCAATGAAGATGGGCATAAGTTCAAGGATTGTTTTCTTCGCGGTGAATTTGATGAAGATTGGAATAGATTCAGAGAGCCGTATAGCTGGCGAGATAAGCGTACAACGTTAGTTTTCTATCCTCATGGTAATCTGGCTTTAGCTCGCAATGTTGTAGAAGAGGAAATTAAGCTCAGTAGCAGAGTCGGCTCTGATTTGTTGGGAAGTATATTACATGAGTGGGAATCAGGCGAGTGTATTCCTCTGTTCGTAAGTGAGGGTGTTTCTAGTCAGAAAGTTCGCTCAATCCAAAATAGTCATTACCTCAATACTGTATATAGAGAAGTGATTCCAGATATAGGGCGCAGTTTGGTTATATATGGGTGGGGGCTTGGAGAACATGATGTTCATATTATCGAGCGCTTAAGAGCATCGAATGTCAGGCGAATAGCTGTGTCGGTGTTTGGAGATAATCAAGCATACTGCCGTAGAGTATCAGAAATTATTTACGAAAGTTTTGGCCGTGATTTTATAGTCGATTTCTTCGACAGTCAAAGTCCAGGGTGCTGGAACAATGATGCTTAACAAACGCTTTAAGACGGATTCGCAACGCGTGGCGTTTGTGGTTTGCAGTAAGTTGAGTGATTTAGGTGGTGTGCGGAAACATCGCATTGCGTTGCTCACCACTTAAGCGGGCGTTATGCAACTCAGGTAAAATTAGGGGTTCAATCTTGTGGGATTTCTCCGGCCATTCGTTTTGTGTTGTCGGCAAATGAGCATTTTATCCTCAAATTCGTGGTTAACTCAAACCGTAAAACAGGCAAGATTCTTTGTTTGCCTCAATTAGTTTGAGCGCTGGTGCGTTGTTGAATTAGAGGGCGCAAAGTGTGGAAAGGGCAAGTTATTGGA
>NZ_CAWNIB010000170.1:0-3779 GCF_963874405.1 Vibrio sp. V08_P9A1T1 | reverse complement strand
ATAAGTTTCTTATCAAGTTCATGATTATATTTTGAAATTGATTTAAGACTTTAGCTTTCAAATCCCCTATCATGTTGCGTCTTCTAATTAAGTAAGAGAAAGAATATGTGGTTTAAAAACTGTATGGTTTATCGTGTTAATCGCGATGTAGAATTCAACGCCGATCAGCTCGAAAAACAACTGGCCGAATTTCGTTTTACGCCATGCGGCAGCCAAGATAAGCAAAAATTTGGTTGGGTTAACGCAATGGGTAAACACGGCGACATGATGACCCACGTTTCTGAAGACCGTATTCTGATCTGCGCGAAAAAAGAAGAAAAGATGTTACCTGCTTCGGTCATTAAAGATTCTTTGAATGCAAAAGTTGAAGCGATGGAAGTGGAAGAAGGGCGACCTCTCAAGAAAAAGGAGAAGGAAAGCCTCAAGGAAGATATTGTCATCGATCTCCTACCTAGAGCATTTAGCCGCAGCAATCTCACCTTTGTGCTTATCCTACCCAAGCAAGGCTTCATTCTAGTCGATGCCGCAAGCTACAAAAAAGCTGAAGACGTTTTGGCGCTGCTACGCAAAACCATGGGTAGCCTACCTGTAGTACCTGCGATCCCAGAACAAGCGGTAGAAACAACACTTACTCAGTGGGTTAAAAGTGGCGAACTGCCACCAGGGTTTAGCTTGTTGGATGAAGCTGAATTAAAGTCGTTATTAGAAGATGGCGCAGTGATCCGCTGTAAGAAACAAGAACTGACAAGCGATGAGATCTTAAGCCATATTGAAGCCAATAAAGTCGTCACTAAACTGGCATTGAACTGGCAAGATCGCCTGAGCTTTATTCTGGCTGAAGATTGTAGCATTAAGCGTTTGGCATTTAGCGATGAGCTCAAAGAACAAAATGAAGATATTCCACGAGAAGAGCAAGCGGCTCGCTTTGATGCCGATTTCTCATTAATGTGTGGTGAAATGTCAGCATTTTTGCCTAACTTATTTGACGTTCTCGGCGGCCTTCCTCACCCGAACGCTTAACAAAAGCATCATGCAAAAGCCCAATACCCTTAAAAGTGTTGGGCTTTTTTGTATCGCTTACGATCCCTACTAGGCATAAGGTTATTTTTAACGTAAAATTTGCGCCCCTCCAATACCATCAGGTGGTATTGGCCTGACTTGAGATCAGATTAGAGAAAAACAATGAGCACACATACCCCTTTTGTCCCCGAGCTACTATCACCGGCGGGCAGTCTAAAAAACATGCGTTATGCGTTTGCTTACGGTGCAGATGCCGTTTATGCCGGCCAACCTCGTTATAGCCTTCGTGTACGCAACAACGAATTTAACCATGAAAACCTGCAAATCGGTATCGATGAAGCACATGCTTTGGGTAAAAAATTGTACGTGGTTTGTAATATTCAACCCCACAACTCAAAACTTAAGACATTCATCCGAGATCTAAAGCCTGTGGTTGAAATGGGACCAGATGCGCTCATTATGTCTGACCCTGGGCTTATCATGATGGTTCGTGAAGCATTTCCTGAAATGCCTATTCACCTTTCAGTTCAAGCCAATGCTGTTAACTGGGCAACAGTTAAGTTCTGGGCATCACAAGGCGTTGAACGAGTGATTCTATCACGCGAACTTTCGTTGGAAGAAATTGAAGAAATTCGTGAGCAATGTCCAACGACCGAACTCGAAATTTTTGTTCATGGCGCATTATGCATGGCTTATTCAGGTCGCTGTCTATTGTCTGGCTACATTAATAAACGTGATCCAAACCAAGGAACATGCACCAATGCATGTCGTTGGGAATACAAAGTTGAATCAGCCAAAGAAGACGAAACAGGTCAAATTGTCGAGAAATTTGATCCAGCAGCAGTTCAAACTATCGAGATACAAGAAGAGCGCCCTGATAATACACTTGGTTTAGGCAAACCGATTGATGATGTGGTTTTGCTTTCAGAAAGCCATCGTCCAGAAGAGAAGATGGCCGCTTTTGAAGACGAACATGGCACCTACATTATGAACTCAAAAGATCTACGAGCCGTACAGCATGTAGAACGATTGACGAAAATGGGCGTGCATTCATTAAAAATAGAAGGCCGTACTAAATCTTTCTATTATTGCGCTCGTACAGCTCAAGTGTACCGCAAAGCAATTGATGACGCAGTTGCAGGTAAACCATTTGATGAAAGCCTGATGGGCACTTTAGAAAGCCTTGCACACCGTGGCTATACCGAAGGTTTCTTGCGACGCCATACACACGATACTTATCAAAACTACGACTATGGCTATTCAGTCTCAGATTCACAGCAATTTGTTGGCGAATTTACGGGTAAACGTCGTGGTGGAATGGCTGAAGTTGAAGTTAAAAACAAGTTTATCTTAGGTGATAGTTTAGAGCTGATGACTCCAAAAGGGAATGTTGTCTTCAGACTTGAAGCAATGGAAAACCGCAAAGGTGAAACTGTTGATGACGCAAAAGGAAACGGTCACTTTGTTTATATCCCGGTTCCTGAAGAGTTGGATTTAAACTTTGCTCTGTTAATGCGTAACTTGAATGCTGGCCAAGATACTCGTAATCCCGTAGGCAAGTAGTTATGGCATTATTGATCACCAGTAAATGCATTAACTGTGATATGTGTGATCCGGAATGCCCAAATGGCGCGATCTCTATGGGCAACCGGATCTATGAAATTGATCCTAATCTATGTACTGAATGCAAAGGACATTATGACAAGCCCACCTGCCAATCCGTATGTCCGATAACAAACTGCATCATTACCGATCCAGAACACATAGAAACTGAACATCAACTACTTGAAAAATTCGTCGTTATTCAAGGTTTAGCCTAATCATTGTAAAAGAGCCCAATCGTTAAGATTGGGCTCTTTTTTATCGGTGTGCTAAGCCTTTACTGTTGAGATAGTTCAACATATGAGGTCGAGATTCTTGTGCTAATTTAGCCGTTACCTCTGTAGACCAAGCCGCTTGCTTGGTATTGGAAGAACGCGTCTGATAATAAGCCCTCATCGTCTCATCATATTGCTCTATTTCAGCATAACTCAAAGCATGGTAGGTATTCTCATGAACAATTACCTCAGGAGATAAACGAGGTTTTAGTTGTGGATTCTGAGCCGGATACCCCAAACACATACCAAATAACACTGCGCAATATGGAGGAAGCTCTAATAACTCATCCACTTCTTTAGGTGAATTTCTTAAGCCGCCAATATAAACACCACCCAATCCCATCGATTCTGCCGCCAATAAACAGTTTTGTGCCATGATCCCAGCGTCTACAGCGCCAATCAAAGTGAGTTCAATCAGCTCTGGTTTTACTTCAGGATTAATGGCGTAATGACGTTGGTAGTCAATGCAGAACACTAAAAACTCAGCAGCGCTTGCAACATAAGCTTGGTTGCCCGCCAGTATAGCCAACTGCTCGCGTTTATCTTTATCCGTAACACGAATGATTGAATTAACCTGTAATAGGCTCGATGATGATGCCGCAATACCAGCAGAAATAATTGTACTCAGCTGATCTGGAGTTATCTTCTGATCGGTAAAAGATCGGATAGAACGATGTGCAAGAATAGTTTCAATGACTGGATTCATCTTATATTTTTCCCTACGAGGATATTGCCACTATCTTAGCAAGCATTACCTACTGATGCCGTAAAAATGCAAACTTAAAATTAGCACAGAAAAGATCGGTTTAATGCAGTATGGGGGCGATACTTTTATTGAAGTTATTGAAGAACAGGAATGTTCTAAAAAATAATAAGGAGATG
>NZ_CAWNIB010000169.1:0-3854 GCF_963874405.1 Vibrio sp. V08_P9A1T1 | reverse complement strand
AGCCAGTGGTCTAATACCACAAGGGCATAATTGGAAATGATTATGCCTCCCGTATTTGGAAAGGTGTTCCGTGGCGCAACAGTTCGAAGATAGATTCCAACGTAAATTTTATTATTTACGTTTATCTGTTACAGATGTCTGTAACTTTAAATGCACATATTGCCTGCCTGATGGTTATCAACCTTCGGGGCAGAAAAACTCGTCTTTTTTAACCCTTCCTGAAATACAACGCGTCGTGCGAGCCTTTGCCGACTGTGGTACGTCGAAAGTACGCATCACAGGGGGGGAGCCGACTTTGCGCAAAGACTTTAACGACATTATTGCTTGTGTGGCGAATACCGCTGGTATAGAGAAAGTGGCGACCACCACCAACGGTTACCGTATGGCCAAACAAGTAGAAGGTTGGCAATCGGCCGGGTTAACGCATATCAATGTCAGTGTCGATAGTCTTGATCCAAGAATGTTCCACCAAATCACGGGTGAAAACAAATTTACGCAAGTGATGGCGGGGATTGATCGCGCTTTTGAAGTCGGTTACCAGCAAGTTAAAGTCAACGTTGTGCTGCTAAAAGACCTTAATCATCAGCAGTTACCTGCTTTTTTAGATTGGATTAAACATCGCCCTATTCAACTTCGTTTTATTGAACTAATGCAAACTGGTGAAATGGACTCGCTGTTTGAGCGTCACCATATTTCAGGTGTTGCCATTCGTAATCAACTGATTGCCAATGGTTGGGTGCTGAAAACCCGAGCTCACAATGATGGGCCAGCGCAAGTATTTGTTCATGCCGATTACCAAGGTGAAATCGGTCTTATCATGCCGTATGAGAAAAACTTTTGCCATAGCTGCAACCGCTTACGTGTTTCGGCAAAGGGGAAGTTACACCTGTGCCTTTTCGGTGAGCAAGGCGTTGAATTACGCGATCTGCTCGCCCAAGATAATCAACAGCAAGCCTTAATTGAGCGAATTCAAGCGCAATTACAGACCAAGTCGGTCAGCCATTTTTTACAAGATGGCAATACGGGTATGACGCCTAATCTCGCCTCCATTGGCGGCTAAATTCTTTTTGTCACTGGCTATTGTTTAGCGGGTGATGTGGTACACATTTGAACAGTAGGTGAACACATGGGTCACGCAGAAAGCGCATTTCAACCAGCACATATTGCCGTACTGACGGTTTCCGATACTCGTACTGAAGAAAACGATACTTCAGGCGGTTACTTAGCTGAGCAACTTCAACAAGCGGGACACATTCTGGCCGATAAGCAGATTGTTATTGATGATCAGTATAAAATTCGCGCGATTGTGTCTCAGTGGATCGCGGATGAAAACGTGCAAGCCGTGCTGATCACGGGTGGAACGGGTTTTACCTCACGCGACAGCACACCAGAGGCATTAAAGCCCTTGTTTGATAAAGAAGTTGAAGGTTTTGGCGAGCTGTTCCGATTGGTCTCTTACGATGAAATTGGCACTTCAACCATTCAGTCTCGCGCCATTGCAGGTTTTGCCAACCATACGGTTATTTTTGCCATGCCAGGTTCAACAGGAGCGTGCAAAACCGGTTGGACAAAAATCATCAAACAGCAGTTAGATGCCAGCCATCGCCCATGCAACTTTATGCCACATCTTTCGGTTTAACGGGGTTTCAATGAGCGAATTTACTCATATTAATGCCTCAGGCGAAGCCAATATGGTCGATGTCTCTGCCAAGGCTGAAACCGTACGTGAAGCACGTGCGGAAGCCTTTGTGAAGATGTCACCACAAACGCTGCAACTGATCCTTTCTGGGCAACACCACAAAGGTGATGTGTTTGCCACCGCAAGAATTGCGGGCATTCAAGCGGCGAAGAAAACGTGGGATTTAATCCCACTGTGCCACCCATTGCTGCTTACTAAAGTAGAAGTGCAGCTTGAAGCCATCGAAGCACAAAGCAAAGTTCGAATTGAATCATTGTGTAAATTAACCGGTAAAACAGGGGTTGAAATGGAAGCCTTAACCGCGGCATCGGTGGCGGCGTTAACCATTTACGACATGTGTAAAGCAGTACAAAAAGATATCGTGATTGAACAAGTGCGCTTACTTGAAAAAAGCGGCGGGAAATCGGGTTACTTTAGCGCTCAGCCACAACAAAAGGTCACGCATGATTAATGTTCTCTTTTTTGCTCAAACTCGTGAGTTGATCGGCCAAGACAGCATTCAACTCAAGGCACAGTTTGCTACGGTTGAAGCACTGCGTAGCCACTTAGCCTCGCAGCCTGGGAAATGGGATTTAGCCTTGCAACCGGGAAAACTGCTGGTGGCAGTCAATCAAACCATCGTTGCCTTTGATTACCCGTTAAGTGATGGTGATGAAGTGGCTTTTTTTCCTCCAGTAACCGGAGGCTAGTGATGGATAGTCGTATTTCCGTTCAAATATCAGATTTCTCGGTAGACGCAGAATACCGTGATTTGTCGCAAGGTACTTCCGCTGGCGCTGTGGTTACCTTTATTGGCAAAGTTCGTGATATGAATTTAGGTGATAATGTTATTGGCTTAACGCTTGAGCACTATCCGGGAATGACAGAAAAAGCTTTGAGTGATATTTGTGATCAGGCGCAGGCACGTTGGCCGGTGCAAAAAATCCGTGTGATCCACCGAATCGGTGATTTAGATATTGGCGATCAAATCGTGTTTGTAGGCGTGTCGAGCTCACATCGTGGTGCGGCTTTTGAGGCGTGCGAATTCGTTATGGATTACCTTAAAGCCAAAGCACCGTTTTGGAAGAAAGAGCGCACCACCGAACAAACACGCTGGGTGGAGTCTCGAGATTCAGATGCCCAAGCCGCGCAACGTTGGGCTAATCATCACACCATCGACTAAGCCTTGTGTAGTATATGAATAGTTCCGCGCTGTTGATTCTTCGCGTGAAACAGCGCTTTATCGGCCGTTGATACAAACTGTTCTGGCGTCATGCCAGTCGGTATGTGTTCGCAATATTGGATGCCGATAGTAATCGATACATACAATGAGACACGAGAATAGCGGTGAGGGATTTGCAGCTCTCTCACTTCACTAAGTAGTTGTAATGCTTTTTGCTCGCACTGTTTAATATCAATATCCGCAATAAATAGTAGAAATTCATCTCCTCCATAGCGAAAGCAGAGGTCATCTTTACGTTTCCAATGCTGCAGAGTGCTCGCTATCTTGCGCAGCACAGTATCGCCATTCACATGGCCATAGTGGTCGTTATATTCTTTGAAGCAATCTAAGTCGATCATGAAAATTGCAGCACTACTTTGCTCACGTTTGATCTTATCTAACGCTTTGGGCAGCAATGAGTCCATCGCATAACGGTTATAGACCTGAGTTAAATGATCCACATTGGTCAGTTTTTCTAACTCAAGTTGGTGTATAGAAAGCCGCTCTAACGTGCGCTTATAAGCGGTAATATTTCTCACAATCCATAGCACGTACTCAGTATTTTTCAGCGGGATGACCAATGCGTTAAAAAACTGAATATCGATAGGGCCAGAGCTGCCTTTAAATTGAGCAATTACCCTTAGGTCGAGATCGTATTCAAACTCTCGCATTTGTCCGTTATCAATGACTTCTTGGATAATTTGATGAAACCAAGCGGCTTTTTTTTCGGGTAATACTTGGTATAGATTGAGACCAATGAGAACCCTTGGGTCGTGGTGTCGGCTGCGATCCG
The DNA here is from genome assembly GCF_963874405.1 of Vibrio sp. V08_P9A1T1. NCBI lineage: Bacteria > Pseudomonadati > Pseudomonadota > Gammaproteobacteria > Vibrionales > Vibrionaceae > Vibrio > Vibrio sp. V08_P9A1T1. Next base: position 161 of record NZ_CAWNIB010000169.1, on the reverse strand, counting down.
TGCCTCCTAAGGCCTCCACATATACGCCATCGCGGTTAATCAGAAAAGTGGGTTCGGGTAATGACTCCAACAAGCTGCGCATCAGTGCTGGGTTTTCTATAATCTCGGAAAACAGTGGCGAATTCACCATGCCCAGTCCTTATTAATACAACGGTCAATGT
>NZ_CAWNIB010000168.1:0-3861 GCF_963874405.1 Vibrio sp. V08_P9A1T1 | reverse complement strand
AACTAATACTGTTATTAATTACAAGTATAGTTAGTGACCCATTTTACGAAACGTATAATTACCGCGCACTTTGCGCCATAGGCCAAACACATCGGTTTTAGGGAAAATAGCAATACGTCGTATTTGATATGGATCTTGATGCATTAACAATGGGCCGCTGTTGGTTGCAACCGCAAATTGATAGCCACATTGATGCACGATCTGTTTTGAGTGCGCATCATGATCGCCATAGGGGTATGCAAAAGAAACCAGTTGTTCGCCTAGTAGCTCTTCGAGTTCAAGCTTATTACGTGAGATCTCGTTACGCTGTTCAGATTCACTGAGTTTGCTGAGAAATGGATGAGTCATTGTATGACCCCCAATTTCAACTAGCCCTGAATCGTGTAATGCTTTGACTTGCTGACGAGACATTAAAGGCACTGGTTTTTCTGGGTTGCTCGGTACTTCAACATCCCAACGGTTAAAATCCTCCCCCGTTACTACATAGACAACTGCTTTAAAACCGTATTTTTGTAATAGCGGCAACATCAATTCGTAGTTATCTTGATACCCGTCATCAACCGTTAAGATGATATAGCGCTTGCCTGATTCAAGGCGGTGAATAAGCCCTTTATCCGCTAAATCTTTAAAGGTTAGCGTTTCAAACCCCATTTTTTTTAGCAGTTTGAAGTGCTTTTCAAGCATGTCTATATGCAGATAGGTTCCATGTACGCCTTTTTCACTCTCATCCTTAATAAAGCGATGATACATAATAATCGGCATCTCTTTACGCAGCTTTTCAACATAAACCGCTTGATAAATATCTTCTATTTGATCGACCACATTGGTTAAGCTGTAGCTGTTCTGAATTATCTCACTGACTTGTGGCGAGCAGTGTGGTGTTTTTAACCCTTGTTCTACATATTGACTAACTTTTGAAAAATCAATATCGAGATCTTTAGGCCCGATGTCACCGAAGTTGCTTGCCATGGCCGCAGCGATATTATCGTCATCGACAATACCAATTGCACTTGCCTCACCGATTGCCAGGGTAGGCCGTCCACACAGCAAAGATTCCATTGCCACTCTGCCAGCCCCAATGACTAAGTCTGATTGAGCAAGTATCGAGACGACATCTTGTGAATAACCAAGAAAGTGAACATCAGAAGTAAACTTATCAAAACGCGCTTCAATTTTAGAGCCAGATATGACCTGAATCTGGTATTTTGCTGAGTCTAAACACTCATCGAGCAACCGATAGCAAAGATCCCCTTTGGGGCCGGTTAACCTACCAATAATACTGACAACAGGTTTGCTATTTTGAGGAGCATTTTGCCAAGCGAATTCTTGCGTTTCAATGCCGTTTCGGCTTACGACGAGCGAGCTTTGTGGAACATTCAATTCAGTCATGAGTTGTTGTTCAATGGCCTCACAAACCGGTAGTGCTTTGTCACCCATGGCGTGAAATTTTTTACGAGATGCGTGTGCAGGCTGACGGCCATGTACTGTGGTGACCATAGGCGTATTTGTTAATTTGCAAGCAATGTGACAACTCCAGCTGGAGGCGCGAGAGTGAGCATGCACTAGCTGGATATGGTGTTTCTTAATCAGATAAATAAGGTAACCCACATGCCAAAAGCGGCGAGGAATACTACGCTTATTAAAGCGGAGTTTGTAGAATAACCCTTGATGTGACTTGGTTAGGGTGTCTGAAACGTAGAATACACGATGTCCTCTATTTGTCAGTTCATCGCCAACAGTTGTTGCATACACTTCAGCCCCTGTGACTTCCAACTGGGACAAGGCCATCAAAATATTCATACATTCTCTTTACAGCTTGGTGAACTCTAAAAATGTCCCGCAGCCTTTCCTCTGGAAAAGCGACATTTGGTAAAGAGGGATAAATATAACGTTAATTTCTCCCTCTTAAAATCACTAAGCGTTAATAATGCTCATATATTCAGCAACACCTTCAGCGACAGTTTTAAATTTGTGATCACAACCAGTGCTTCTGAGTTTACTCAAGTCAGCTTGAGTAAATTCTTGATACGCACCTTTTAAGTGTTCAGGGAATGGAATGGTTTCCACTTCACCTTTACCATGGTGTTTGATAACGGCTTTTGCAACTTCCTGGAAAGATTCAGCATTACCCGTCCCTAAGTTATAAATACCGGATACGCCACTGTCCATAAACCATAAGTTCACCGCAGCAACGTCACCAACGTAAACAAAATCACGTTGGAAGGTTTCACTGCCTGCAAACAGTTTAGGGTTTTCCCCTGCATTCATTTGGTTGTTAAGGTGAAAAGCAACAGAAGCCATAGAGCCTTTATGCTGTTCGCGCGGACCATAAACATTGAAATAACGAAAACCAGTGACTTGAGAAAGCTTTTCGCCATGTTGTTGCGCATCTTGCCAAACGCGGCGTACATAGTTATCAAACTGCTGTTTTGAATAACCGTAAACGTTTAATGCACCTTCGTATTGTTTTTCCTCGACGAAGGTGTCGGTATCACCGTAGGTCGCAGCAGAAGAGGCATATAAAAATGGAATCTCACGCTCTAAGCAGTAATGAAGCAATTCTTTAGAGTATTCATAGTTGTTGAGCATGATGTACTTGCCATCCCACTCTGTGGTCGCAGAGCAAGCACCTTCATGGAATACCGCTTCAATAGGGCCGAAATCATCACCAGCCATAACCTGAGCAAGAAAGTCATCACGGTCCATATAGTCAGCAATATCAAGGTCGACCAAGTTTTGAAACTTACGACCATTTTTAAGGTTGTCGACAACAAGAATGTCGCTAATGCCTTTTTCATTAAGTGCTTTGATGATGTTGCTGCCAATCATGCCAGCGCCGCCAGTTACGATGATCATAGATTTGTCCTGAATAAATGTTAGCTGCATGGAAGTATAACATTTCAAGAAGTATTAGGAAGAGCGGCATAGATGATGTACCAACTGGTTTTAGAGTGAGCAATTGTTGTTGATATGTCGGTTTCATCACAGTTATTTTGTGTAGTTAAAAAAAAGGAGTTCAAATTGGATTAAGATAACGGGCCGTAAAAATGACTTCATTCTGAGTGATTTAAGAGCTCGCTACCTGACTATCGCCACTTTGGCTCGATTAAGGTACAATTTCGCCAATTAATGCAGTGACTAACTGCTACACAAGATAAAGTATTATCATATTGGGGGCTATACCCAAGGGCGGTAGCGTGCCTAATTATTAGAAAAAAGGGAAATTTGTGAACAATCATTACCAATCATCCAACCAAAATCCTTCTCACCCACAAATTCCAAACTTCTATGAGCAGAATGATGAAATTGATCTCAAAGAGCTTTTTATTGTTCTTTGGCAAGGGAAGTGGATCATCATTTTAGTTACCTTAGTGTTTGCGATAGGTGCTATTACTTATGCGTTAACGGCGCAAGAGTGGTGGAGTAGTAGTGCAAAAATTGCGGTACCACAAGTTCAAGATTTCACGGAATACCAGTCTCAAGTGAAACAATACCAACCGATTTTTGACGTTTATCAAGATGATGGAACGATCTTGGTGAATAACTATTTAGATGGTTTGGTTATGCCTCAACAGCTATTTCAGTCATTTATTATGGCTTTTGAGTCGAATAAAAATAAACGTAATTTTTTAGATAGTAATGCTGTCTTTCAAGATTTCAAGAATAAGTTGGAGGCCGATGCCGATGCCGATGCCGATGAAGCTACACGTCGCTTGTATAATGAATGGTTCAGTAAACTAACTGCGTCACAACCTGATAAAAGCAATAAAAACATTATGGAACTAAAGGTTCAGGCAACAACAAAGCTTGATAGTTATAATATGTTACAAAACTATATTTCTTATGTAAGTACGATTGTAC